>CAILMA010000284.1 GCA_903835145.1 uncultured Bacteroidota bacterium | reverse complement strand
TGGAGTAAAACGGGTGCCCAAAATATGCTCAATCTCAGAGTAACGAACATGAACGGTCAATGGAATAAAATAATCAAAAATTATTTTGTGTATTTCAAAAAATACTTACCTTTATTGCGGGTATATTTTTCATAAGGTGTAAATAAGGCTTCAACTCTGTTGAGGTCTTATTTTTTTATGCCAGTCGCTGTAAATAATTTTCACAAAAATAATTTTGCAGATAAATATTTTATCCTATCTTTGTGGTGGGTATATTTTTCATAAGGTGTAAATAAGGCTTCAACTCTGTTGAGGTCTTATTTTTTTGTCCCAACCTAAAAAAAAGCCGATTTTATCTCCCTTTGCTGGAGTCATTTTATTTTTCTTGATGCCGCAGCACAGGCAAAACCTGCCGTCCGTTAGTCAATTCTATGCCTTGCCGTAAAATGCCTTGACGACTCTTGAATCGTAAATCCGCCTTTCACGCTTCGCCGGTGAAACCAGGGTTTATCTTTTGGTGTAAAACGTTACAATTTTTCTTTAAGTTTTAAATAACAGGCACAATTCATTTTCATTCTGTACTTTCGTTTTTCAGATATATGAAACAAAGCTTCCGTTTTATATCGGTCTATTTTCTGTTGTTCGTGCTTCAGGCCTTTATTGGCGGTGCGCACACAGGGCCTGATTTATATCCGGATGGCGGCTACCGTAAGCAGATTTCTGGTATTCCAATAGGCATTCAAAATTGTGATTTTGCCTTTGGCAGAGTCTTACAGCCGGCTGGTACTTCCACCACCCAGCAAGAGAATCCCTACCGATTTAAAAAGCCAATTCGCCCCAAGGCATGGCACAACGACTGGGTTTTTATCAAGGCTTTTTCTGTATCAGTACCTACGAAGTCGGCATCTTTTGTTGCCACCCCGCAGGCGCTGTACAAGTTTTCATTCATCGCTGCTACACGTCGTTGCTTTAGGCTGCGAGGTCCTCCAACAGTTTAGAAAAGTGCGCAGTACACTCCTGCAACAGGGGCTTTCTTTCGCAGTTGCATTCATAGATGCACTTTAATGGTTCCGGTATCATTCCTTAGGCCTTGGTTATTGCTGTCTGGCATTAATGTTTTTTTAGACAGCCGACACTTTGGGCCTTGCTCAGCCTGTTAGTCGCTTTTTCTGTCTTGCAACCGCATTCAAAAGCCTTGCCTTTTCAAACAGGTGTGTTCAAAGGCCGATCTGGTACGAACTATTCCCTGCAGCGCAAATGGAGCCATCCCGGCCTCAAGCCATGACTAATATGGTGCATTTCAGCCCTTTTGGGACATTCCCGAATCCCATACAACTTTTATTTCCCGTCAAAAAAAGCATTTTATCATATGAATTTTAAATTTGTCAAATTTGGCTCGTTGCTCTTTTTGCTTGTGCTTGCAACGGCCTTGGTTGGGAGCGCGGTAGCACAGCCCCTGAGCTTGTATGACGCCGTGCAACACGCTGCCGAAAACTACCCGCTTCTCGCTCAGCGAAAGGCCGAGCTCGCTGCTGGTAGGGCGCACATTAAGTCTGTGAACGACAACCGCTTGCCATCACTTATGCTTGGCGAGCAGATAACGGCCGGGACTGACAATGCACTTTACGGAGGCTATTTTTCATTGGGTGTCGTAGCCTCAACACCCGGTAGTTACAATCAGGTACACAATAGCCCTAATGCCGGCAATAATATGATTTCATTCCTGAAGTGGGAGGTCTATAATTGCGGCCTGTTAAAAGCGCAGCAGCAGCAGGCGAAAGCCCAGTTCTCAGTCGCAGAAGCCCAGTTGCAGAGCTCCCAATACCAGCTTTCAACACAAGTCGTTTCCTTATATCTGGACTGGCTGAAAAAATATCGGCTTGTGCAGGTAGAAAAAGACAATGTTGACCGTGCTGGCACTGTACTAACCAATATAAGAGCGCACGCGCTCAGCGGGCTCGTACCGGGCACTGACAGCAACCTTGCTCATGCGGCCTATTCCAATGCGCGAATAGGCTACCTGCAGGCTGTAGAACAATACAATTTTGATAGGATTACGCTTGCCGCTTACACAGGCTTGGTCGCCAATGCACTTACTCCTGACACCACTATACTTACAATGCCCTCAGGGCCACTTCAAATGCTGGTAGCCGATAGTGTCGGCACAGCCCATCCACTGGTTCAGCTATACGAAAAGCAGTATGAGGCACAACTTGCAGAAAATAAGGTGCAAAGCAAAAAATACATGCCAAAGCTGGAACTCGTAGGTGCAGCATGGGTGCGCAACTCAGGCATTTCTCCTACGGGTGTCTACCCCGATAATCTCGCTGATGGCATGCCTTACAGCCGCGGCAATTACCTTATGGGCCTCAATCTTTCCTGGAATGTATTTGACCTCTGGCACCAGCGTGACGATAAAGTAGAGGGTAGCTATATGGCAAAGGCAAGAGCCAGTGCCATAAAGGACGAAGCATTGCAACTTAACCAGTTACTTGCCCAGGCCAATGATGCATACCAGTCTACACAGCAAAAGCTACAGGAGCTGCCGGTTCAGCTTCGTTCAGCTCAGCAGGCTTTTATACAGCAGTCGGCATTGTTCGGCTCTGGCCTCAATACGCTGGTCGATGTTACGAATGCGCAATACCTGCTCCAGCAGGCTGAGTCGAATTACGTAATTGCTCAGGACGAGTTGCTGCAATTGCTCTATATCCGTTCAGCCCTTAGTGGCCAGAGCGAAATTTTCTTACAAAATTTTAAACGATAAATCATGAGTCTGGTATCAGCATCTCTTAAAAGACCCATTACCATTCTGGTAGTTGTGGCGGCTGTGTTTTTCAGCTCTGTCATGGCTATTCAGTCCATTCCCATCGATATTTTTCCGAAGTTAAATTTGCCGGTTATATACGTCATAGAGCCATACGGCGGCATGACTCCGCAGCAAATGGAAGGTTTTTTCTCCACCCGACTGCAAGATCAGTTCTTGTATGTAAGTGGCATTAAAAACATCACCAGTAAGAACATTCAGGGGATAAGTATTTTAAAGCTTACTTTTTTTGAAACAACCAACATGGCCGAGGCTACCGCTCAGGTTGCACTTCAGCTCAATAGGGCTATGCAGTTCTTCCCCCCGGGTGCGCTACCGCCCCAGGTAATTCGCTTCGATGCGTCTTCTCTTCCGGTCGGTACACTTGTGTTCAGTAGCTCAGGCCGCCGGCTCGAAGAGATAAACGACCTGGCCGCTACACGCATCAGGCCACTGTTTTCAACGGTTCCCGGTCTTTCGGCCCCGCCGCCTATCGGTTCTAATCAGCGCACAATAGTTGTAAATATTGATCCTGAAAAGCTTAGGGGGTATAATATGAGTGCCGATGAGGTAGTCGCCTCTATAGCACATAACAATGTCATGGCACCGTCAGGGAATATCAGAATTGGCAATACCATGTTTATGGCAACCTCAAATTCGCTGGAAAGCAATGTTGAGGCATTCGGCGATATTCCAGTGAAAACAGATAATCTGAATACTGTTATGCTTCACGATGTAGGTACCATTCAGGACGCTGCCGATATAACGACCGGCTATGCCCTCATAGATGGGAAGCGCTCTATCTACATGCCTATCGTAAAAACACCTGATGCATCGACCTGGGAAGTTGTGCAGCAGCTCAAGGCGAAGCTGCCCGAAATGCAGAGCCTTCTGCCAGAGGATGTAAAAATAAGCTATGTATTTGATCAGTCGGTATTCGTTATCAATGCCGTGAAAAGCCTTGTAACCGAGGGTATACTCGGAGCGATACTCACCGGACTCATGGTACTGCTGTTTTTGCGCGACTGGCGCAGTTGTATAGTTGTGGTAGTTACTATCCCGTTGTCGGTTCTAAGTGCCGTCCTCGGGCTTAAACTGGCGGGTCAAACCATCAACATCATGACGCTGAGCGGTCTTGCACTCGCTATCGGTATCCTTGTTGATCAGGCTACTGTTACCATCGAGAACATTCACCAGCACCTGGAGATGGGCAAGGATAAAAAACAGGCCATATTCGATGCCTGCGAAGAAATTGCATTTCCCTTGTTCCTAATCCTGCTCTGTATCATTGCAGTGTTTGCGCCTTCCTTTATTATGCAGGGTGTCCCCAGGGCATTATTCCTTCCGCTTTCTTTGTCCATCGGCTTTGCCATGATAGCATCTTACTTTCTCGCGCAGAGCCTCGTTCCCATCATTGCTAACTGGCTGCTTAAGGCCGAAATGTTCCACTTTCACCACGGTACTCCACCGCCCACTACTCCGAGCCTTGCACTTGATAGGGATGAAGTAACAGAGATCAATGAGCATAGCCGGGTTGAAGCAGAAGAACCAGAGAAGAATAATGGCTTTGAAAAAATAAAAGTCAGGTTTACACATGGGCTGGAGCGTATGATAAAGCACCGGAAGCGCAACGTAAGCCTGTATCTTATTGCTGTTTTGGTACTTACGGGTGTTTGTTTTGTATGGATAGGTAAGGACCTGCTTCCAAAAACCAACAATGGGCAGTATCAGGTAAAACTGAGAATGCCAGATGGTACCCGCCTTGAGCGAACCGAAGAAATGACGCTTCAGGTCTTGCAGATAGCCGATAGCATCACCCATCACCATATTGCTATAAGCTCAGCCTATGCCGGTATGATGCCCAGCAACTATGCCACTGCAAACCTGTATGTATTCAACAGCGGCACCCACGAGGCTTCTTTGCAGTTGCAGGTTGATGAAGAGTTTAAAATGGACAAAGAAACATTTCAAGAGGTGCTACGTAAAGAACTGCACAAGCAGTTACCTGACCTTCGTGTGTCTTTTGAGCCAATAGAACTCACTGAGAAGATCATGAGTCAGGGTGCCTCTACACCCATAGAGGTGCAGGTAGCAGGCAAGGATATGGCTGAAATTGCAGCCTATGCCAACCGACTCACCGATGCGCTGAAACAACTTCCTTCACTACGAGATGTGCAGATACAGCAGCCGCTCCGCTACCCGTCCGTTCGCATTGTGCTTGATAGGTATAAGATAGCTCAAATGGGCCTTAAACTACAGGATATTTCCCGCTCCGTGGCTGCATTCACTTCATCAAGCCGCTTCACGGAAAAAAACCTGTGGCTCGATACCCGCAGTGCCTATACCATTCAGGTGCAGGCGCAGGTGCCGGAGTACATTATGAATAGCCTCAGCGACCTAAGGGAAATTCCCGTTTCACCGCCTTCAGCGGCAGGAATGGCACGGGTAGCCCTGCAGGATGTAGCTTCAATATCAATTGATACCATGGCTGGTGAGTATGACCGCAGTGGTCCCCGCCGTTTCGTTACGGTGAGTGCAAATCTTTACCGTACCGACCTCAAATCGGCCACTAACGCCGTCAATGCCGCCATTAAAGAACTGGGCCCCCTGCCCAAGGGCCTTCTGATGGACGTGCAGGGCATGAGCAACCTACTTACCGAGACACTAAACAGCCTGCAAACAGGCCTTCTGCTTGCAATCATTGTCATTTTCCTATTGCTTGCAGCCAACTATCAATCGTTCAAGGTCTCACTGTCCATTTTGTGCGCTATTCCTGCAGTGTTACTGGGGGCATTGGTTATTTTACTGGCTACTGGCGCCACGCTCAATCTTCAGTCTTACATGGGCATCATCATGTCCACAGGGGTGTCCGTTGCCAATGCCATTTTGATAGTCACCAACGCAGAAAAACTGCGCATAGAATACAACAACGACGTCGTAAGGGCGGCAACGGTAAGCGCATCTATAAGATTGCGCCCCATACTTATGACCAGCCTCGCGATGATTGCTGGTATGATACCCATGGCAAGCGGGCTGGGGGAGGCAGGAGACCAGACAGCTCCGCTCGGTAGAGCTGTGATAGGCGGTCTTATCGCTTCCACATTTGCAGCGCTTTTCATAGTGCCACAGTGCTATGCATGGCTTCAGCAAAAAGCATCATTAAAATCAGCTTCTTTATTACCAGAACAACTAAACAATATTTAATGAAACACATAACAAAATCAATAGTCGTAGCACTGAGCAGTGTTTTTTTCCTTGCCTGCGGTGGAAAGAAGGAGCCAGAAACAAAAGCTGCGGTGCCAGCTGCCAAAACCTACCCTACAATGAAATTGCAGCCTACTAAAATAAGCGGCGTCCTTCGCCTGCCAGGAGGGTTGCAACCATTCGAATTTGTGCAGATATACCCCAAAATAAGCGGGTTTGTGAAAAGTGTTTACGTGGACAGGGGAAGCCTCGTAAAGCAAGGGCAAACACTAATTCAGCTGGAGGCTCCCGAAATAGAGCAACAGCTCGCTGCTGCCCGACAGAAATACAGTCAGGCTGAGGCGCTGTATGCCAATTCCCGCGACAAATACCAACGGCTACTGGAGACAAGTAAAACACCCGGCACAATATCAGCATTTGATCTTGCCGCCGCCGCTGCCCGTATGCATGCCGACAGCGCCATGGCCCAGGGCGAACTCGCTGCGTTCAAGGCAGTTGAGGCAACGAAAAATTACCTGTCCGTTTCTGCGCCGTTTGCAGGTGTTATTACTGAGCGCAATGTGCACCCGGGTGCACTTGCAGGCCCCGGTGCTCAAAACGCTAAGCCTATGCTGGTATTGCAGCAAATATCCCGGCTCCGGCTTGTGGTGGAAGTGCCGGAGCAATATGCAGCACAGGTAAAAGACGGTGATAAAGTACATTATACCATCAACGCGCTTCCGGGTCAGGATTTTACTGGTATTGTCTCCCGCTCATCAGGTAGTCTCAGCAGTAGTTATCGTGCCGAGACCATAGAAATTGATGTGGAAAATCCGAAAAACCTGTTCAAGTCCGGGATGTATGCAGAGGTAAAACTCCCAACTTCAGGTAATGATAATGCGTGGGTTGTGCCAAAATCAGCAATAGTGTCCACTACAGAGCGCAAATACGTAGTTTCAGTCGTTTACAACGTTGCAAAATGGACGGACATTACAGAAGGAAACCAGGGCGCGGACTCAACGGAGATTTTCGGAGACTTTCACCCCGGAGACGAAATACTTACCCAACCCGACTACCAGATCAAAAACGGACAGGCAGTTCGGTAATTTCCATCGTTACGGTGTGACTATATAAATTTACACCCTGGTCGCAGGTCTCTCCTTCGGCCAGGGTGTTTTTAATTTAATAAGATTGATTTTTTGTATGCTCGAGCGCGTTCTTTTGTTACCGCATAAGCATCACATTGCCCTTTATCGTCTTTACCTCGCTAACGTCATTTTTGTAAACAAGTTCCCAAACGTAGATGCCAGATTCCAGCAACATACCGTTATGTTTTCCGTCCCATCCATCAACGCCATCGTAAACTTTATTGCCCCACCGGTTAAATATTTTTATCGATTGAACTTCGCAGCCACCCACAAATAAAGGTTGGAACAGGTCGTTTTTTCCATCGCCATTGGGGGTAAAGACATTTGGCATCTTCACCTCTGAATTTTCTATGACCGTTATTACAATCGTGTCGGTCAGTATGCATCCGCTTGCCGTTGTCAATGTCACCAGATATTTAAATGTTCCGGTTTCTGGAAGGTTCACATACGGGTTGCCTATTGTGCTGTCACTCAGGTTAGTTGTGGTTAACCATTTATAAGTAAGCCCGCCGGCCGCATTCAGTTGTATCCGGCTGCCCTTTACAGCAGTAATATCATATCCTGTCGTTGCTTCAGCGGATGTACCGCAGTTTGCAACAATGATCTGAAACACCTGCATCGTTTTATTGATCAGCACGCCACCCCTCCATTCCAGGCAGTTGATGCTCATCTGGTAAATACCTGTTTTAGTAGGTGTTCCGCTAAGCACCCCTGTCCTTGGGTCAAGCACCAATGGAGTTGTTAGCCCCATCTGATTTTGGCTGGTGGCCGGGAAGCTATACATCAGGCTGTCAAATGGAGGAGGCCCGGGTAAGGGTTTAACAGCAGTGGGACCGCCCCCGTTCAGTGGAGCAGTAAACTCATAGCTGAGGGAGTCATGGTCGGTATCGGTGGCAGATAGGTCCATCGAACATGGCTTATTGAGGCACACAATCCGTTGTGGGTCAATCTTAAAAACTGCGCTATTATTTGCTGCCGGTGGAATGGTACACGAAATCGTAAATCCCTTGTTTTCCGGTTCTGAAAGATTTACATCGGTAGTGGCAAGGCAACACCTTTGGTAAACTACCGTGTAAGGCACAGTGCTTGCCGGAAGGGTAAAGCTGGCTGTAAACTCCTTTTTAAGTATGCAGTAACTTCCGCTTACCGACTGGCATGGACTTACAAGTGTAGTAGGCACCACAGAAGAACTTGAATAATACACGGCGGTATCCATTTGAATTGGAGTGACGCTCCCTTGCTTGTACACGCCGAAATACGCCGGGTTATCTTGCATTACAGCATCCGGACTTCCGTTCAGGCAATCGGCGTAAAGCGTCATCGTTACAGCATAGGTGTTCATCGTGCCAGACGTGTTGAGCAGTTTGTACGTCATGTTTCCGCCAGTCATGTGCGATGCAAGTGCGATGCGACTCAGCAGTAATGCACTTAGCAATAAATAGTACTTCATTTGGGTATTTTTCATCTTCATACAATTTACTAAGTAAAACAATTTAGTTCCAGTATTCGCTTAAATAGAACGATGGTAAAGGTGTGTTATTGCATATTTTGATATAAAGTTACGGAGTATTAAATATACTTTACTATTTGCCAGCACAACCCAAAGAAATATTTTTGCGATTCCCACGTTCAGCAATTTTTAGAAAATAACGAGCGGTGCGAATCCGTTTGTCTCCAGCCTTTTTTAAACACTACCTCATTTTGACCTCGAAGTCGTTATTATTTTTACGTGCAGTTATAGATTCTATTATTCTAAAATATCAATTTGGAGTATTGGTTTCTTATATCCCTTCGCCGCCTCAAAAAACTCGGCTTAAACCCTTCCCCAAGCGTCTGATTTTCAGGGAACTTGTGCAACGAGACCAAGATTTTTTGTTATTCAAATGTTAATATAAATCCGTTATTGCAGAAAAGCAATCTATTAAAGCACTCATTTTTTCACTATTTTTGTTGTTTTTAACAGCAAAACGCCTGATTTCGACCATTTTTATTTCCTAACCAGTTGTTAAGGGGCGGTGTGAATATGTGGATAACTAAAGTTTTGTTGTATTATTGTACTACAATTTTATTCTTATGCCGTCAAAGAAGCATCAGTCTGCCATCGAAAGCAACAACGCTTTTATGGTAAAAATGGAAGACCTTGTGAAGGAAATTATCATCCAGAATGATATCCCTTATTACAGGATTGAATCCAGAATGGACCACCTGCAAAATGACTCCGGAGAAAATACCTATCTGCCGGTTATCCGAGTTATAACTTATTTCGAAGACGCAGTTACTCGTATTGCAGAAATCGTATCTGCGGAATTTGACGTGGAAACCGACTATAACAAAGATAAAAAGAAAGCACGCCCTGATAATTTTGCCAACAAACAGGTGCAATGCCTCGCCACGCTTAAGCCAGCCCGTCAGGAACTCATAGAGTACCGCCGCTCTGGTGATAAGAAATTTGAAGTGCAGATCTGCTCTATGTTGCAGGATGCATGGGCTGGTATTGAAAGGGAACTTGGCTACGATAATGCTACCTTCCCTGAAGAGATGAAGAGAGATTTTTATCGCGTTGGTGCCCTGCTCGAAATGGCTGACCTTGAATTCCTTAAAATCCGCAGCCAGTTAAGTGCTAAACAAAACTGGATAAATAAAGTGGAAGAAGAAGCTGTGCAACCTGTAGTTGATCACGTAGTTTCAGAAACCGAAATCAGCGAAGAAGATAATACGGGAAGTAGTATTAATGGTGAAATGCAGGAAAGTTCAACCGTAAACGGAGAAGGGCAACAGCCTGCCCTTGGTATGCAATATCCGTATAACCCGATGATGCAACAGCAATATTACCCTTACCAAATGCCAAATGGTGTGCCTGCACCGGGTCAGCAATGGTATCACCCGCAGCCTATGAATGGTGCAAATGGCGGAGCTCCCGGATATCCGCAAATGCCAATGATGGGCGGCTACTATCCTCAATATGACCCAAACATGCCGTTCATGCCGCAGCAGTTTATGCCGCAGGGCTACATGCAAGGCCAGCCTTACATGCCGCAGCAAAACACTCCGGCGCCGGCTAAAAATGGCACTCCATCTAATGGTCAGGCCAAAACGGAGCCTAAGGTAAATGGCACAGCAAAGGCAGCAACAGTTCCTGATGCTCCGAAACAAGCTGAAGCTGCGCCGAAGGCAGAAGCCATGCTAGCGGCTGAAACAAACAAAACTGAAGAAAAAACAGCTACACATATTGCAGACGTAATTGCTCCGGTAGCCGCCGTAGCAGCAACCGTGGCCGCTACAGAACTGCCACTTGTACCAGATGCTGTCACCGATGCTGCAAAAACAGTGGCCAATGCAGCCAACGGTGTGACGCTTGATACAATTGATATGAATGTTGACAAGCCTGATACGCTTGCGCTCAACATCAATACGATCGGACACACTAACGGAACTCCTGGAGAAGCCCTGCCAGATGCTATCAACGGTATCCCGGTGAAGCTGCCTGCAGCAGATGAAAATCTAATCCCGACCGCAATTACAGCTGTGCCTGTGAATGAAGCACCTTCATCTGAATCAGTTGCACTCAACATTGATAAAGTCGATACATTCAATATGAATGTGAATGGAATGATTGAGCGCAGAACAGAAATCGTAACAGACAACAGAGACAAAAGCGACGAAAACATTCCGTTCTACGAGCGCGAAGCAAAACCTGCAAAATCAGCCATAGTTGACGAAAACGCCCAGATGACTGACGCTTCCCTCAGGGAATATGTAAGCAACAGCAAGCTGGTGAAAGAAGTTGATAGCGAAGTAGCCCGCCGCTCTGGTGCTACACTGAATAGCGAAGTAGATGTGGAAGGCGATGTAGAAAGACTGAAATTCCTTAAAGTATATTCGCTCAAGCAACTACACGAGCGCATCATCGATAATAAAAATGACATCATAGCATTTGCCGAAAAATGGATTGGGTCTGATAACGGTGGTTCATTCGATTCCGGTATCTGCCTTTTCTACCTTGAATATTTGCTGGTAGGCAAGCGCAACGACCCTGCTTTTGCAGTGGAGTACGTGCTCAAATTTATTTCTGATAACGATTACAGCGCCCGCTTCATCATTCCTACATACAATTCTATAAGCAAACAGGACAAGCCAATCGGCGCTCACCTCACGCTTAAATAACCAGATAGAATTTAATAAATAATCTTCAAGCCCCCGGTGTTATGCCGGGGGCTTTTTAATGCGCTTCTATTACGGGCCCATGACGCAAATTTTAGTTTTTTGGGGATTGCCTACGTTGAGATTCTCTTGCCTTCAATACCAATTGCGTAAGCCTCCGGGCAACCACGTCTTGCAAACAGCCCTTAGTATAGATAATATTGCTGGTAAAAAATCAGCAATACGATGTTGCAGTTATCCCATAATTGCCGTTACTGGCTATATCGTCCTATT
>CAILMA010000283.1 GCA_903835145.1 uncultured Bacteroidota bacterium | reverse complement strand
TGGCGAAGCCGATTTCGATTCAGGGGTTGGAGAGGGCGCTGGGGGTCAAGAGGGAGAGGTGAGGAGGGGAGATCAACTTTCGCCCTTCCCGCCAACCCCGAACGCCGTATTCCGTCGGTGCGAGAAGATCAGCGTCGTCTCCATATGAGCCACCTCCGGCCGCGACGCGAACGCCGTTATCCTCGTAAAAGAACTGCTGCAGGCCCTGAAACAAGAAGGTAAAACCATATTTTATTGTTCTCATATGATGGACGTGGTAGAAAAAGTATCAGATAGAATCATACTTATTGCAAATGGAAATATTGTGGCCGATGGCACCATACAAGAACTTAAAGATGGCGGCACCGATAACCTGGAACAAATATTTTCCCGCCTTACTTCTTCAGGAAACTTTATAGAAAAAGCCGACGCTCTGGCCGCAGCCATGAACGACAGGCAAACTAACTACCCCGCCCAACCCTAAACCATGAACAAGATTCTGCTGAAAATAATCCTGCTCTTCAATCCATTGTGGAAAAGCCTTGGTGCAGACACCGGGCAGCTTGCGGCTATACTTAAAATGCGGATCACCATTGACGACCGCAAACCGCTTGGTGTGGGTATGGGGCAACGGAGCAGAGGGAAAAAAGACAGGAAGAATGGCTCTATCATCACCGCATTATTGTACACCTTCATGGGGCTTATGTATGCCCTTCCTGTCACGTTTATTCCTGATAGAGTATTCTCGATGAGCGTTCATTTTACGCTGCTCCTCACTATTATTACACTTACGCTCATTACTGATTTCTCCAACACGCTATTCGACAACCGGGACAAATACATCCTATTCCCGCGACCAATAAGCGACAGAACACTTGTTCTTGCCAAGCTGCTTCACCTGCTCATCTACCTTATGCGCATGGTGCTGCCCATGTCTCTGGCAACAATAGGTGTGCTCATATGGGAAGACGGCTGGATTTCAGGACTGTTTTACCTGCTTCCGCTTATGCTGCTGGTTTGTATGGCGCTCTTCTTCGTCAATGCTATTTACCTGATGATCTTGAAATTCACTAAGCCGGGACGGTTCAAAGACATCATCAGCTATTTTCAGATTTTTGCTTCAGTAGTATTTTTTGCAATCATTTACCTGCGACCCAAAATCATTTTTAGCAGTCTCGATAATCCGGTAATGGACTACAACCAATATCATTGGATGCGCCTTACCCCACCCTATTGGCTTGCGTCTTTCTGGAGTTGGCTGGGCTACCACGCTACCTTTGGGTCACCGTTTATATACAGCATCGCTGGCCTCGCCACACCTGTATTTTGTGCCTTCGTGCTCGTTAGATACCTATCACCAAGCTTCGCTCAAAAAATTGCGAACATCGACAGCGAAGAAGTAAACCTTCCAGCCCCAGCGGAAAGCAGCAAGAAAAACAACAAGACCAAATTATACCTCAGGCTTGCAAATCTGTTCAACAGAAACAATGAAGCCCGGGCAGGGTTTATTTTATCCTGGCTGCTTACAGCCAGAAGCCGAAGTTTCAGGATGCGCGTCTTCCCTTCTTTTGCCCTCATACCTTTCTACTTTATCTATTTCATCACTCAGTCCGGCAAATCTATACCTGATGCCATATCTGAACTGGAAGGCACTTCAAAATTTCTGCTGCTGTTGTATATGTCTTCAATTGTCATCGTTAACAGCATGAACTTCCTTGTTATTTCTGACCAGTACAAAGCCGCATGGGTATTTTATTCATCTCCGGCGGCCGTGCCCGGGAAAATAATGGTAGGCGCAGTAAAGGCACTGTGGGTGAAATACTTCCTTCCATTCTTTATTTTCCTGGCTTCATTTACCCTGTATATTTGGGGCCCCATCGTGCTGCCAGATGTGTTCCTGGCGTTGGTGAATGTTACGCTGGTAGCGGCTTGCATGGCACGTCTCAGCTTCCGTCACCTACCATTCTCTATGAT
>CAILMA010000282.1 GCA_903835145.1 uncultured Bacteroidota bacterium | reverse complement strand
TTACGTTACATCATCAACAACAAAGGCGTTACAAAGGCAGTAGTAATAGGCATCAACGAATGGAACAAAATTGAACTTTCACTGAAAAAGCTGGAACAACTCGAACAAGTAAAAAAGAGCCTCAAAAAACCAGGCAAACCCAAAAAAGACAAAAAATAAAACCCGCATACTCTCCACTCTGTTGCTCCGCTCTCAAAATCCTGCCGACCTTGCAACCCCAAAAACTCCGCGGTTTGCAACGCCCGTCAACACACAAACCCTTCACACTAAACCGCGGCAATTATTTTTCAATTGTGTTTTTAGTTAGCTTTGCCATCAAGCGGTTACTATCATTCATCCTGGCTATCTATGTCATTGTGCTTACAGGCATTCCCTGCTGCGCATTCGACCGCTGCGAAGAAGAGTATTCAACCAAAAAAGCCGCTACACAAAAAAACCATCCGGCCCCCAAGCGCAACGACAGCTGTAAAAACTGCTCGCCCTTTTTCTGCCACAATTGCGGGGCTTATGTCGTTGCCCACTGCAATTTTGAATGCGTACCGGCCATTTCCTTTTGCAACAAAATTTTCAACGTTTACGTCAGCCCTTTTTCTCCCCGGTATTTCCCGTTCCTTTGGCAGCCGCCCGACATTGCATAGCTAATTCCAACATTATGCAACGCATACCCGTTATGCAATTTTATTACTTTATTTATCTGAACGATGAAATACGTTATTGTTTTTTTAATGGCATTTTGTGCCATAGTAAATACCCGTGCTCAAAGCACATTCCATGTAATTATTAAAGATATTGAAAATAAAAAGCCTCTGGAAGGCGCCACCACAGCCATCGCTTTCACAACGCTGGGAAACACCACCGATACCAACGGCTTCGCATCAATCTCCGGAATCCCTGCCGGTAAACAGATAGTCCATTACCAGATTATGGGCTATAAACCCAGAATCGACACCATCATATTCCCCTTCTCCGATACGCTTACTGTCTTCTTAGAACCCGATAGTGAGGAACTGGAGGCCGTTGCCGTAAGCACAACGAGAAGCAGCCGAACAATTCGGGATGTCGCAACCCGCATAGAACTTATATCCGGTGAAGAGCTCGATGAGAAAGCAAATATGAAGCCCGGCGATATTAAAATGTTGCTCAGCGAAAGCACCGGAATCCAAACCTTACAGACATCTGCTATTTCGGGCAATACAGACATCAGAATCGAAGGCCTGGACGGGCGATACACGCAGATCCTGAAAGATGGATTCCCGCTCTATGCAGGCTTTTCAGGCGGCTTGGGCCTCCTGCAAACCCCACCGTTAGATTTAAAACAGGTCGAGATCATCAAAGGGTCATCCTCCACATTATATGGTGGCGGCTCTATTGCCGGACTAATAAATCTCATCTCAAAAACACCAAAAAATGACCCCGAACTTCGTTTCATCTTAAACGCAACTTCCGCTGGCGGATTTGATGCAAACGGGTACTATGGTCAGAGATTCGGAAAAATAGGCATAACTATTTATGCCGCCAGGAACACCAATTCTGCCTATGCACCCGATGGCACTTTGTTTACGGCAATACCGCAATTTACCCGCTACACCTTCAACCCTAAACTATTCATCTATTTCACGGCAAAAACTCAGCTTATATTGGGTATTAATACCTCGTTTGAGAACAGACTGGGTGGCGACATAAAATATCTTAGCGGTGAAACCGACAGCTTACACACCTACTACGAGCGCAACAAAACAGAAAGAATAAGCTCTGAACTCGAGCTCAGGCACACTTTTAGCAACAACGGAGTACTGACTTTCAAAAACAGCATCGACCATTTCAACCGCATCATCAACCTGCCCGATTACACTTTCGATGGAACACAAACAAGTGCCTTCACCGAAATAAACTATTTCAAAAAAAGGAACAAGTCAGAATGGAATTTCGGTGCTAACATTGTAAATGACAATTTTCAGGAAATTCGTACTACAAACATTCCTTCCCGTAACTACATCATTACAACTTTAGGCGCTTTTGCGCAAAACACCTGGGACATAAATGAACACCTGGTTTTAGAAACAGGCTTGCGTGCCGACTATGTGCTTGATTATGCACCCGCAATTCTACCACGTGTATCGCTCCTATACAAGCCAAATAAAAAAATATCATCTCGCCTCGGAGGCGGTTTAGGATACAAAACGCCTACAATATTTACCGAAGAAAGCGAACGCATAAATTATAAAAATGTGCTACCCGCCTTTGAAGGAAAGAACATACTGGAGCGGAGCTACGGTATAAATTGGGATGCCAATTATAAAACCTTCTTCGCCGATGCCAAGTTCACGCTGAGCATCAATCAGTTGTTTTTCTATACCCGGCTTGATAATCCCCTCGTGTTAACCTACTTGGGCAGTGGCGTCTACCAATTCCAAAATCTTTCCGCACATATTGATGCAATGGGAGCTGAAACGAACGTAAAAATAGGACATGGGCCACTAAAACTCTTTCTCGGCTATACCTACACCCATTCCCACATCGACAACAATGGCTCCTATACCGAAACCCCGCTTACACCAAAACACCATACCAATTCTGTGCTGATGTATGAAGTTGAAAACAAATGGAAAATTGGCGCCGAGGCATACTACTATAGCCCACAAAAGTTAAGCGACGGAACAACAGGGCGCGATTACTGGCTCTGCGGCTTCATGGCCGAAAGACTTTGGAAAAAGTTTTCACTTTTCATAAATTTTGAAAACATGTTGGACATCAGGCAAACCCGTTACGGGGCAATATACACCGGCAGCTCCACCAAACCCCAATTCCGCGACATCTACGCCCCCCTCGATGGCTTTGTCGCAAATGGAGGCATAAAAATCCACCTTTAGCAAAATATCAGCCCCAAAACGCCGAAAGGAATTCCAAAACATCAGCAAAAAAAACTGCCATTTTTTTTACGACGATCCAAAAACCGGAATCCTTTTTATCCATAAATCCTAAAAACCCGTCTCGACACGGCGGACCTGTCTCGCCGCGGCGGACCTGTCTCGCCGCGGCGGATCCTAATTCAGACAAAAAAACTCATAATTCATAACTCATAACTCATAATTCATAACTCATAACTCATAATTCATAACTCATAACTAATCCTTCACCACCTTCTCAAAAAACCTTTCGCCATCAGCACTACCCTCTACAAAATAAATACCCGCTGGCAGCGCAGCAATATCAATGGTAGTATGCAACTGCTGACCCACAGCACTCACCGTCTTGGTACTTAGCACCTTGCCCGTAATATCCCGTAGGCCAATAGTCATCTTATCAGCCATAAAATGCCTGACATCCACATAAATAACTTCTTTTGCAGGGTTCGGGCTTACGGTAAAAATCGTATTGCTCGTTGGCAACGCAACGTTGGCAACGGCAGTTGTTGCCGGCTTGGTTACCCAGCGCACCACATCATTCCCGAAATCACAAATCAGCAGGTTACCAGCCTGGTCTACCTCTATACCGCCCGGGTTGTTGAGCGTAGCAAGTGTAGCAGGGCCGCCATCACCGCTATAACCGGTACCGCCACTACCTATTACGGTCGAGATCGTGCCCGCAGCGTTAACTTTACGCACTACATAGTTCGCATTATCAGTTATGTATACATTACCGAGCGCATCAGCCGCCACCGCATAAGGATAGCGCATTTGGGCAGCCGTTGCCGGACCACCATCTCCCGAATAACCCACAGCACCAGAACCAGCAAAAGTGCTGATAATACCTGCTGTATTCACTTTACGCACCACATTATTACCAATGTCAGCTATGTACACATTCCCCAAAACATCTACTGCCACGTCCTCAGGATTATTAAGCATTGCATCCGTTGCCGGACCGCCATCACCGCCATAAGCTGCCGTTCCGTTGCCAGCAATAGTAGTTATGATATGCGCTGTGCTCACTTTACGAATGCAGCTGTTACCATCATCAACAATATATAAATTGCCTGCCATATCCAGCGCTATTGCCGATGGCAAATCTATTTGCGCAGAGTCTGCCGGGCCGCCGTCACCGGAAAAACCCGCCGTTCCTGTACCTGCGTAGGTACTAATGATGCCAGCCGTATTCACCATCCTTACACACTGGTTGCGCACATCAGCTATGAAAAGGTTACCCGCTGTATCCACAGCCACATCCACCGGACCGTGCAGCGTTGCTGCCGTAGCCTGCCCGCCATCACCCGTATATCCCGGGGTCACCGAGCCAGCAACGGTAGTTATTATGCCAGCCCTCGTTATTTTCCGAACCACATTGCTGCCATAGTCAGCAACAAAAATATTACCATTTTTATCAAAATGCGCTTCATTTGGCTGGCTGAGCTCGGCCGCAGTGGCCTGTCCGCCATCACCCGTATGCCCCTGCACGTGGTTGCCAGCTATAGTTGTTATTATTTGTGCGCACGCAGTGTTCGCAACACCCGCCGAAATAAGAAAGGATAGTAAAATACTCGTTGTTTTCATTCGAAGCTGGAATTTACATTATTGAGTAATAAGGTGAAAAAACTTAAAGAACCGCGATTTTATGCATTCTGTAAAGTGTAAAAATAAACTGAAAAACCAGTCCCCGATTCAAAATATACAATTTTAACATTTATTAAAAATCACTGATTGCCTACGGACAATACGGCCGTCAATCCTCCTTCTTGTTCTTTGATAATTCCAATATTTTAAGTATCAAATCATTCTGATACTCCAGGTGCGATAATATCGTCTCAATCTCTAATTCTGATTGCTTATTGATCTCAAAATCAGCCTCGGCACGGGCATCTGCATGCTTCGATTGCAAATTCTGTCCTATCATAATAAGCGGCATCAGGAAAAGCTGTATCATATTCGATATGAACAGCCACAACACAAACGCCGGAAACGGGTCAAACCGCAACGCTACTGGAGCACAGATATTCCAGCTCAGCCATATCGCCGTCCACCCAAATATAATCAGGAAAAATTGCATCGTACCCACGTGTACCGTTATCCACAAGGCCAGCTTATTCATTCCCGATACCTTGTCCTTTTCAGAAACAAGACCCTTGGTATACTGCTTACGCATCTTCCTTATTTCCTCCAGCGTCTTTGGTTTTGATTGTTCCTCTGCCATCAATGTATAAATTTTAAAACGTGTACAAAAAATACCCCAAGCAAAAAGCCACAGAATTTTAAACTCTGTGGCCATTAAAATATTAAATTAAGTTATCAATTCATAGTTACTGTCCTACCCGTAGCCGAAAGGTTATACTTTGCAAGCACGGCCTTCGTTTCTTCGTAGTTTTTCCAGTTCGTATTAGGGTTAGCTAACCTTACAGAACTTGGCACAACTACCACCCTGAATTCTACACTGCCGGGATTGGGAGGAGTTCCACCGGTCGACGTAAGAATGGAAATCGTAAATCCACCCGGGTAAAAATTATAAACGGTCGACACGTCACCGTCAATGTCAGGCAGGTTGGTCCATCCGCTCGTGGAATAATACTTATAAATTTCTACCAACCCATAATTCGCAACATCAGTTGTAATGTTCGCGTCATCAAAGGATTGATAAAAAGTCGTACCAGAAAGAAGCCAGGTACTCACCGTAAACGGGTTTTCGCCTATCACATTTGCATTACCCGTTGGGCCTTGTGGGCCCACAGGGCCAGTTTTTGTGCAGCTCGATGCCATCAACATAGTACCTGCAACCAATAAAAGCATTAATTTTTTCATGTCGTTTCTTTTACTCCGTTTTACCGGCATTAGTGAACAATAAATTTTATTATAAGCATCCGCAAAGCGGATTTTCATTCGTAAGACAAATATAATGCCAAAGCATTTGCCTGTCCCCATTTTACAAATTTCTTAACCTTTCAATCCTCGCTCCACCTTGCTTATCACCACCGATGCAACACTATTCCCCACCACGTTCATCGATGCCCTGCCCATATCCAGCAACGGGTCTATGCCCAGCAGCAATGCCAGCCCCGCCTCAGGTATCTTAAAGGTTGCTATAGTGCCCGCTACCACTACAAGTGCCGAGCGCGGCACACCCGCTATACCCTTGCTTGTAAGCATCAGCACCAGCAGCATACTTATTTGGGTATTAGCATCCAGGTGTATGCCATAAGCCTGTGCTATAAATAAGGACGCAAAGGTCATGTACATCATAGAGCCCGCAAGATTAAACGAATACCCCAGCGGCAACACAAAACTCACTATTTTTTCATCGCACCCAAAGCGCTCCAGCTCCACCATCAGCTTCGGGAATGCAGCCTCACTGCTATTGGTGGAAAAAGCAATAAGCACAGGCTCCTTTATATGCCGCAACAGCGCGCCCACCCTGCGCCCTATAAATGCATAGGCAGCAGCCAGTAGTATAGCCAGCAGCAAAAACAACCCAAGATAAAACTCACCTATAAACCTCGAAAATGTGCCTATTATTCCCAGGCCCTGCTTCGCTATTACATTGGTCATAGCACCAAACACAGCCACCGGCGCAAAATTCATAATATACCCCGTCATCTTTAGTATAATGTGCGCCGTGGAGTCCAGCAACTTCACCACCACATCTGCCTTCTCCCCAATAGATGCCGCTGCCACCCCGAAAAACAGCGAAAAAACAACCACTTGCAGTATCTCATTCTTCGCCATCGCGTCTATCACACTCGTCGGGAAGATATGATACACAAAGTCTTTGAGCGTTATAGCAGTTTGGGGCAGGCTGCCCGGCAATGCCTCCGGTATGGCAAGGTGCATACCCTCACCTGGCCTGAAAAAATTAACCAGCACCATACCCAGAAAAAGACTCACAAACGAACCCGCAATAAACCACAACATGGTTTTGCCTCCTATGCGGCCCACAGCCTTGGCATTGCCCTGCTTGGCCACGCCAACTATGAGTGTAGTAAAAACCAGCGGTGCCACTATCATCTTTATCAACCGCAAAAACACATCGGCCACCAGCGAAAATGGCTCCAGCACTTTGTCCGGATTCGCAATAGCCTTGCTCTCTATATTTTTATTCAACAAGAACCCCAGCCCAATCCCCGCTACCATACCAACTATGATATACAAGGTAAGCCGGCTACTTTTGTTTGATCCTGACATAACTCTATTTTGGTCCTGTTCTAATTTTAATGGCTTTTGCAATCGCGCAACCCCACCCAACGAAACACGGGAACACCACCCGATAAATTTACAGTAAAAATCCTTCTTTCATATCCGGCACAAAAAAATTGACCGGGGTCCTCAAATATCCGAATAATTCCCGTTACAATATAACCTGCGCGACTGCGCAGACGTCAATCTCCCTCTACATTTATGGAGAACCTGTCCCGGCTTTACGTCGGGAGGGTTGGGGCCTGCCTCGCCGTGGCGGGTGAGGTCGGATGTATGCAGTGTGAAGATTTGGGATGGGCCAAAAAAATGATTAAATCTCATTTTACCGCATGATTTTTTGTAATAACACCTGCGCGACTGCGCAGACGTCAATCTCCCTCTACATTTATGGAGAGGGTTGGGGTGAGGTCCTAAGCGGGCAGCCCGTATATTTGAAATGTCCAAAAAAAAAATTGACCGGCAGCCATCAAATATTATTGCAACCGTCAAATAATACCACCGTAATTCTGTAATGCAGTTTATATTTGTACCACAATTTTTTCCACATGCAACGCGATACCGCAATATTCAACCTGATTCAAGAGGAGCTCCAACGCCAGAGACATGGGCTGGAACTTATTGCCTCTGAAAACTTCACAAGCTTGCAGGTAATGCAGGCTATGGGAAGCGCGATGACCAATAAATATGCTGAGGGCTACCCGGGTAAAAGATATTACGGCGGCTGCGAAGTCGTGGATAAAAGCGAACAACTCGCCATCGACAGGGCGAAACAAATATTCGGCGTAGATTATGCTAACGTGCAGCCCCACAGCGGCGCACAGGCCAATGCAGCCCTCATGCTGGCTGTGTTGCAACCCGGCGATACCATCCTGGGCCTCGACCTCAGTATGGGCGGGCACCTTACACATGGCTCACCAGTCAACTTCTCCGGCAAGCTTTACAAAGCCGTTTTTTACGGCGTTATAAAAGAAACCGGCCTTATTGACTATGACATGATGGAAAAGCAGGCGCTGGAGCACAAACCAAGGCTCCTCATCTGTGGCGCATCTGCCTATAGCCGCGACTGGGATTATGCCCGCATACGCAGCATTGCAGACAAAGTTGGCGCACTCGTAATGGCGGACATCTCCCACCCGGCCGGCCTTATAGCAAAAGGACTCCTCAATAGCCCATTCGACTATTGCCACTTTGTGACCACAACTACCCACAAAACCCTCCGTGGCCCAAGGGGTGGATTGATACTCATGAAAAATGACTTCGAAAACAACTGGGGCGCAAAAGGTCCTAAGGGAGAAACGCGCACACTCAGCCAACTCATTGACCTCGCCGTATTCCCCGGCACACAGGGCGGTCCGCTGGAGCACGTTATAGCTGCAAAAGCTGTTGCCTTCTTCGAGATACTGCAGGATGACTTCACTACCTATGCACAGCAAGTAATAGATAACGCTCAGTCACTTGCGCACGCTTTCAACGCCAACGGCTACGATATCGTTTCCGGTGGCACCGATAACCACCTGTTACTCATTGACTTACGCAATAAAAACATCAGCGGCAAAAAATCAGAAAATGCCCTCGTGCGCGCTGATATCACCATCAATAAAAACATGGTTCCGTTCGATGACAAGTCGCCTTTCATCACTTCAGGCATCAGGGTCGGCGTACCAGCCATCACTACCCGAGGACTCAAAACCAGAGATATGGCACAAATCGTTGACTGGATAGACAAAGTATTAATGTCGCCCGAAGACGAAGCCCTCCTCGCAAAAATTAAAGGTGAGGTAAACGAATTCATGACCGGATTCCCACTTTACCCCGAAATTGTAAGCAAGCCACTTTCCGCTACCGTTTAATACATTTCATCCATAAATAAGCGTTACCCCTGTTCCAAGGTCTGCTCATCCCCGGGCACTCCCCCAACATCGGTAACGCTTTTTCTTTTGCCAAACAACGCCTGCCCGCCGTAAGCCTATACCCCCCAGAAAACGAAGCCCGACAGGGCTTTAACAACAATAGCCGTGGGTGGAACCCACGGTCACCCGACAAAATCCATCAACACCAACGGTGTTGAACAATCATAAATAAACAAACAAACAAACAAACAAACAAACAAACAAACAAACAAAATCCAAATACATTCCACGTCACCTCTT
>CAILMA010000281.1 GCA_903835145.1 uncultured Bacteroidota bacterium | reverse complement strand
TTTTCGTCCTATCGGCATCACAGGCTAAAATAGCACCTAAAGTTACTGTAGCCAATTCAGAAACTACCTCATCTACAAGGCTTGCGCTTGTGATAGGCAACGACAGCTATGAAGACAAAACTCACTTCCCTACCCTCAAAGTTTGCCGTAACGACGCTGACAGCATGACTAATGTGCTTAAGAACTGTGGATTTACAGTAATAACTTGCAAAGACGGTAACCGCAAAACTATACTGGAAAATCTCGATAAATTCAATACTATGTTACCGGGGTTCGATGTGGCACTGGTTTACTATTCCGGTCATGGTACCGAAATGGACGGTCACAACTACATTATTCCTGTTGACCTTATGAATCCTCAGAAAAGTAATGAGGTATTAAAGCTGGCCTTCCGCAACGCAGCAATTGATATACAAAAAAATATTCTCGGTGCATTCAATAAGCGTCAGGATAAACTAAATTTTTTAATCATTGACGCTTGCCGCATAAGTCTCGATGACTTTCTTCCCGGCAGCAAAGCCCCGAAATCTGATGTGGCAGTGTTTTCAAAACCAGGTCAGCACAAGGGCACAACCATAGTATTTGCAACAGGGGCACGCCAAAAATCATTTGAAAGTAAAGGAAACAACAGTGTTTTTACCAACGAGTTGGTAAAACAGATTACTGTGCCAAACTTGGTTTACAGGGATGTATTTGCTAACGCTGCTCAGGGCACAATGGAACTGATAAACCAATATCCCAACGATTATGTTGGCTTGCAGCAGCCCCAGATCATTGATATGATTAATCAGGATTTCAAATTCATAGCAGACGTAAAAAAGCCCGAGCCTGAGCTGAAAACGCTTTCTATGCCTGCGGTTGTTGTTAAGCCGGTTGTTTCTGAAAACACCGTTCTTACCCGTTACCAAAAAGCTGACCTCTCCTATGGTTATCAGGACCCTTACCGTAAAATTGTAATCCCCGCGAAATTCGATTTTGCAGATGAACAGTTTCACGATGGGTTGGCGTTCGTTGAGCGTGGCAACAAATTTGGTTACATTGATAAGCAGGGAACAATGGTTATCCCGTTGCTGTATGAAAAAGCAAATTCGTTTTCTGAAGGCCTCGCACTTGTAAGTAAGGACGGGAAATATGGTTTCATAGACAAAAGCGGTGCTGTAGCTATAGGCTTTCAATTCTCATCAGCCAGTTCCTTCTCCGAAGGACTTGCAGTAGTAAAAGTTAACGATAAATATGGATTCATTGATAAAGATGAAAAATTGGTTATCGGTTATGAATTTGATGAAGCTGGTTCCTTTTTCTGCGGGAGAGCGTGTGTAAAAAAACGCGGCAAGTACGGTTTTATTGATGCGAGCGGAAATATTGTTATCCCCTGCCAATACGATGAATTCGCATCTTTTAAAGATGGAATAGCTGTTGTAAAAATTGACGACCGGATCCTAACAATAAGTACAACCGGCAACCTGCTTAAAGAGGTATATACTACTTACCGCTGGTAGCCGCCAGCCTACATTACAACTTAATTGCAAGCCTGCACAAATATTTTGGCAGTGATTAAGTTGGTGTATTGTGCAACCTTAAAGCACACCATAAACTTGTTCTATATGGTGTTTGAACTGCCATATACAATATTCAAAATCCCGCACAAAAAAATACTGCATTGAAATAATGTGTGATATTACTTTACGATATTTGTTAACTTAACGGCATCCTTATAACTTTGTAACCGCAAAACATGCCGATGAGGAGATTTCTTTTATTTTTTTCAACCTTGGTTGTTCTTTTCATGACTGGTTGCCATACCAGCCATAAAGCCACAGCACACCATTCCAAAAATCCTAAGTTTATTGATGATATCTACATGGACCGCCACAACAAAAACAGTGCTACGCAGGACGGAGTGGATAAAAAAGGAAAGTATGTAGAAAAAAAGCATACAGAAAAAGGCAGGGGCAACAGTTATGCTGATAATGATCGTACTGAAGTACCTAAGAACCTGAGAGACAAATACGCATCGATCCTCGGTGTTAATAAAAAGGAAATCATCAACGCCCGCCTCTATAAATTTATTGATGAATGGATGGGTGTAAGGCACCAGATTGGAGGACAAGATAAAAATGGCATCGACTGTTCCGGCTTTTCAAGGAAGCTCTATGGCGAAATCTTTGGGGTTGAATTAATACACTCATCAAGTGAACAATACGACAATTCTGAGCACCTTAAAAGCATTGCCCAGGCAAAGGAAGGCGATCTCGTTTTTTTTCGAACAAGTGGAAAGCACGTATCCCACGTTGGGGTATATCTCATGAACGATTATTTCGTACATGCCTCCACCTCTCAGGGTGTTATCATCAGCAATCTAAAGGAAGAATATTGGCAAAAACACTATGTTGGCGCCGGCAGAGTGCCAAGGTAAAAAACTGAAAAAAGTTAAAGCATCGGCACAATTAAATTGTTGCATCCAGGAAAGTATCCTTTAGTTTTTGTTCCTTACCTGAATTCTCAACATCAATAAATTTGTATTAAGTGTGACGTTTGTGAGACTTTATTTTTTTTATCGTTCGTTCCTCTACTTTTAAATATGAAAACTAAAAAAAGAGTTTTAGTTTGTCCCTTAAATTGGGGATTAGGTCATGCAACAAGATGTGTACCTATCATTAAAGAATTATTGAAGAATAATTTTG
>CAILMA010000280.1 GCA_903835145.1 uncultured Bacteroidota bacterium | reverse complement strand
TACATTGTATATGGAATATATAGTTGCCCGGGGGGAGTGCGGAGTAGGTTACATAGTCGTTGCTTGCCCAGTCGCTCCAGGGTTGGTCCACGCCTTCCATACGATATCGATACAGTACCTGCTCGGCCCCGCTAAGTGTTATGGCCTGGAAGCTGAATGTGATATTGTTTTTCTTAAAGGGCAGTTTGAGGTGATAGGGTATGCCATACCAACTATCTGTGCTGTCATAGTAGCTCCGGTCAATGGTTGCTTCTCCTGCAATTTTTACCGACTGCAACACTATACTGGTTGGGGCAGTTTGCACGACCGCCGAGTGGGGCTGGTAATGTAGTGCGCCGTTGGTCGTCCCAAACCAAATGCTGCCGTCAGGCATTTTGTTCACAGCATTTATGTTGCTTTCCATACCAGTTACTCCCTCAGCTTTGCCATAAAAAGTCACCTTAGGCTTTCCAGCTTCGTCAATAGTAATTTTATGAATGCCGAACCCAGTGCCCACCCATATATTACCATCATTATCATTAATTATATTGTAAATGAAATCTGATCTCAGCCCATTCGATTTATTAATAATCGTGGTTTTGTGATTCTGTAAATTATAGATGATCACACCATTATCGCTGGTACCCAACCACAACGTCCCTGCGGTGTATATAAAGCAATCTACGTTCGAACTGTCGGCTATTGTGTTGGTTACAAAGTCTGAAACATTGCCAGCATTGTATAGTAGAAGGCGTTTTTTATCAGTGGCTATGAGTACACTATCGTTACCAATTGCCAGAAATGAAGTTACCCGCGCCTGTCTTACGTCAATCGTTTTAAAAGTATCATTTTCATAAAGTACAGCGCCGTCACCAAAACCTATCCAAAGTCGGCGCTGTGGATCTTCATAAAGGCGGTAAATGGTGTTTGATGGGAAGTGGTGATTTGGCGCCAATAGTTGTTTGAACCGTTGATGGTCGTATTCGAAAAGCCCCTGATCCCTTGTGCCTATCCAGAGTTTTTGATCGTGGGTATAGCACAGCGAAGAAATAGATGGAGTGGGGGTTACCGGCAGTGATCTGGGCGTTACCTTGCCGTCGTTAAATACAAAAAGTCCGGCTTCATAGGTTCCCAGAAAAAGGGAGTCTCGTTTATTGGTGGCGATTGCCATAATCTGAGCGCTTGGCAATCCCATAGACTCGTCAATTACAGTAAAGAGCGTACCCGAATAGCGAAAGATGCCCTGCCCGTCAGATGCCATCCAAATGTTGCCCTCGGCATCTGTGATTATATCGTTGAAACCGTTGTCGCTAAGGCCATTGTGTTTATTGTAGTATTGCAGGGCATTTTCGGCAAGTTTTATAACGCCATTGTGCGTGGCCATCCAGAGTGCTCCGGTCTTATCCTGAGTAATTGACCTGATGGAGATGTAGTTCAGTGGTTGGCCATTTACAAGGTACGGCATTATAGTTTTCCCTTCCAGATAGTACAGCCCTGCATTCGTTGCGAGCCACAAAACCTTCGACTTGTCTCTGAAAATCCTTGTTATTGTTGGTCGCCTCACCTCCGGTGTGAGCAGGAATGAGCTTGTATCCCACCGGTTGTTTTCGTTGTGGTAGAGTGTATCTCCTTTTGCTACCCACAGGCCTTCGGTTACGGCAAGCATAGCTGTTGTGGTGCCTGCCGGGCATGGGGTATTTAAATACTTTATTTTGCCGGCCGTTATGTAATACACATCGCCACCAAGCCGCCACCAAGTTGTATCTCCAACTACGAAAAGCTGCGCCTGCGCTTCGCGCGGTTGAGGGGTTTTACCACCCAAATTATCAATGGCTTTTGGTACATTGAAAACCTCAAACTTTGTGCCGTTAAATTTTGAAAGTCCGGCAGGAGTGCTTATCCAGATGTACCCATTTTTATCAGCTGCAAGTGCATTTACAAAATTGCCGGGCAGTCCGTTCCTTATGTTGTAATTCGTAAATGATTTGCCATTGTAGCGAGATAGGCCACCCACTGTGCCCACCCAAAGATTTCCGACCTTGTCTTGTGCTATACTTATAGCCTGCGACTGTATGAGGCCATCATCAATGCTTAAGTTGTGAAAGGAATATCGTTGTGCACTGGCAGGGAAGCAAAATACAGTACTAACTATGAATATAATTAATAGCAGGCATCTGTTTATTTTAAAAGCACTAACCATTTGGTGCGTGAAATTAACCCTTATGGCTGTTATTTAAAAGTAAGTTTCCTGTTTCAGCACAAGTTGACCAATAAATTACCCTTTGTGCAATGCTAAATGTATTCAGCGTCGCGTTGCCAACATTAGTTGAGGCAATATCTTGTTTCTAATTGCCAGCTATGGCAAAAAAACAGACCACCCCTAGTAAGGGTGGTCTGCAAAAAAAATATTAATTCTATCTAATTTAAAGAATAGTCCAGGTTTTATCTCCAGACAATATTTTGTCCAGCGGAGTTTTACCTTTTTTAGCTGTAATGGCGGCTATCTGATCAGCCATAGCTACTTCATAAGTGCTGCGGTCTTCAGAATAAATAACGCCAAACGGACGTGGGAAATGTTCTCCGTTGAAAGTATTGTCGAAGAAACGGGCGATGATATTTGCCTTGGTTTTATCATGCTCATCATGAATCCACAGGTCATCGAGCGATATACCTGATTCTTTGATGTCAACGATTACCGGCACATGGCCTTCAAATTTGATTCCCTTGTCATCGTTCTGCCCGAATACCAGTGGTTTTCCGTGTTCAAGGAAGATAGCTTGTTCTTTCTTTGTTTCTTTTTCTGAGAAGGCGAAGAAAGTGCCATCGTTGAATACCGGGCAGTTCTGGTATATTTCAACAAACGAAGTCCCTTTATGGTCATTAGCGCGTTTCAGCACCATTTGCATATGCTTAGGGTCGCGGTCAAGTGAGCGGGCTACGAATGTGCTTTTTGCACCCAGCGCTATTTCTGATGGGTTGAACGGTTCTTCGATAGAACCATAAGGCGTTGATTTAGCTACCTTACCTTTCTCTGATGTAGGTGAATACTGACCCTTAGTGAGGCCGTATATCTGGTTGTTAAATACCAGATAGT
Source organism: uncultured Bacteroidota bacterium (assembly GCA_903835145.1). Classification (GTDB taxonomy): domain Bacteria; phylum Bacteroidota; class Bacteroidia; order Chitinophagales; family Chitinophagaceae; genus Flavipsychrobacter. The sequence goes on along the minus strand of CAILMA010000280.1, from coordinate 5,175 downwards.
TCACATCAAAGTTTTTACGCATCAGGTGAATAAAGTGGTTACCGCCGATAGAAAGAGCATCGCCATCGCCGGAAACAATCCAAACGCTCAGGTCAGGATTTGTTGCCTTTACGCCGGAAGCTATTGCTGCCGCGCGGCCATGAATGCTATGCATACCATAGGTATCCATATAGTAGGTAAACCTTGCCGCACAACCAATACCTGAGATAAACACGATGTTTTCTTTAGGAACACCAAAATCAGGGAATACAGTTTGTACCTGCTTTAATATAGAGTAGTCTCCACAACCCGGGCACCATTTTACTTCCTGGTTACTTGCAAAATCTTTTGCGGTAAGTTTAGGGAGTGCTTCCTGTTCTGCTATTGTTGACATATCGAAATGTTATTTTAATAATTCAAGAATTTTGTTTTTCAATTCAATGGTTGTGAAAGGCAGACCCTGCACTTTGTTGAAGCCAATAGCTGGTATCAGGTATTTAGCCCTTATCAGCTGAATGAGCTGGCCGCAGTTCATTTCAGGAATCAAAACTTTGTCATAACCACTCAGGAGCTCGCCAAGATTTTTAGGGAACGGGTTAATGTGGTGCAGGTGAACGTGAGCAACATCATGACCTGCTTCAATAAGTTCGCGAACAGCAGTTTTAATAGCACCACTTGTAGAACCCCAGCCCAGTACAGCCAGTTTGCCGGTTTCTTTGCCGCTATCTGGTTTTATCAGTGGAATAAAGTCAGCTATTTTTTCAATTTTCGCTGCACGCAGATGAGTCATTTTTTCGTGGTTCACAGCGTCATAAGACACGTTTCCGGTCTCATTCCCTTTTTCAAGACCACCAATCCGGTGCATAAGTCCCTTGGTACCTGGTTTCACCATTGGGCGAACAAGCTTTTCATCCCTTTTGTAGGGCAAGAAAGTGCCGTCTGGGCCATTAGGCTCCGTTACAAAAGTTGCTTTGATTGGTGAAAGTTGATCGGCACTTGGGAAGCGCCATGGCTCAGTTCCGTTGGCAATGTAACCATCAGTAAGGCAAATAACCGGAGTCATGTGCTCTATCGCAATGCGGGCTGCTTCAAGCACTGTGTTAAAACAATCAGCTGGAGAAGACGCTGCTATTACGGGCAAAGGGCCTTCACCATGCCTGCCATACATGGCCTGCATTAGGTCGCTTTGCTCCGTTTTTGTAGGAAGACCGGTTGATGGGCCACCACGCTGAATATTAATGATAATCAAAGGAATTTCAAGTATCGTAGCAAGACCTATTGCTTCAGTCTTTAACGACATACCCGGACCAGATGTTGTTGTAACACCAAGGCCACCGGCATAGGAAGCGCCAATTGCGGCACAAATAGCAGCAATTTCGTCCTCAGCCTGGAAAGTCTTTACATTGTTTGCCTTGTATTTTGACAGCTCATGCAATACATCAGAAGCTGGTGTAATAGGGTAGGAACCCAGGAACAATGGCAACCCTGACAATTCTGAAGCAGCGACAAGACCAATAGCTGTAGCCTGATTGCCGGAGATATTACGGTAAACGCCCTTGGGCAATTTGGCTGCAGATACTTTAAAACGGGTAGTAAAGATTTCTGTATGATCACCGAAATTCCAGCCTGCTTTCAGCGTCTTTATGTTCGCTTCTGCTATTTCTGGTTTTTTTGCAAATTTTTCGTTGATGAAGGTAACGGTGTAATCCATTGGCTCATCGAACATCCAGAAAAGTAAACCAAGAACGAACATGTTCTTAGAACGTTCAATTTCCTTCATACCAAGACCCGTGCCTGCAAGGCACTCCTTGGTGAATTTTGTTACGTCTATTTTGTGAACGGTATATTCGTCAAGCGATCCGTTTTCCAGCGGATTAACGCCATCAGGATAGCCTGCGAGGCTTAAATTCTTTTTGTCGAAACCGGCAGTGTTGGTAATGATAATACCGCCCTTCTTTAACCTTGGAAGGTCAACTTTCAGTGCTGCTGAGTTCATTGCAACCAATACATCATATTCATCACCGGGTGTGAATATTTCGCGGCTGCCAAAGTGTACCTGAAAACCAGATACGCCCGCTGTAGTGCCTATCGGGGCACGGATTTCGGCCGGGAATTCTGGGAATGTACTAAGGTCATTACCAAGGTAAGCCGCAGTATCAGTAAACTGATTACCTGTAAGCTGCATACCATCGCCGGAGTCACCGGAAAAACGTATAACTATACTATCTGCCTCTATAATGGGCACATGAGGTTTAAAATTTGTTGCTGAAATTTCCATTTTTTAAAATAATGTAATTTGAATTATGGGTGAAGCGTATTCTTTTTAATTTCAAGTTCTTCTTTCGACTCTACATTGCTTTCATCAGGCAGGCAGCAGTCAACCGGGCAAACAGAAGCACACTGAGGCTCTTCATGAAAACCAACGCATTCTGTACACTTGTCCGTAACAATATAATACAGGTCGCCTGAAACAGCTTCATGCGCTTCATCAGCGTCAGAAGTCAAACCACTTTTTGAAACAAATGTTCCTGATAACGATGTTTTGTAGGAAAAACGCCATTCATCCCCACCTGCAAAAATAGCTCCGTTCGGGCACTCAGGCTCGCACGCGCCGCAATTGATACAATCTTCTGTGATTTTAATTGCCATAGTTCTGATTTTTTTTTAAAAGTATAGATTTTGGGTGTAAAAGAAAATTTATTTCTTACTTTTATCGGTGACTAAAGTCATCTTGCATATCGTCTTTTCGAAAAAAGAGGATTCGGCGTGCAAAATTAATGTTAATATTTAGAATTATGGGTATTTCAGCGATTATTCTCCTAATTATCACGGGTATAGCCTTCGCAGGTGGAGGCATTCTAATTTCTAAATTAATTGCGAAAACCTCGCAAAATACCGCCAAAGGCGAGCCCTACGAGTGTGGTATCCCTACCGAGGGCACTTCCTGGATTCAGTTCAATGTTGGTTACTACCTTTTTGCGCTCATCTTCCTCGTCTTCGATGTAGAGCTCGTTTTTATGTATCCCTGGGCCGTTGTCGTTAAGCGTGTAGGCATGGTAGGCCTCGTAGAAATAGTCCTGTTTATGTTCATCCTTTTCATGGGCTTAATCTATGCCTGGAGAAAGGGTGCGCTGAAGTGGATGTAGTAAATGAATTTAGTTGTTACTTATTGTTTTCCGACGACTCACGGTACACCAAGTCCTTTATTTTTAAAAAGACAACGCTCTTTCATTAATAGGCTATATTGAGTAAGCGGGTAGCGATTTTCGTCTTAATTGATTAAGGTCGTTCGGCCCAAAGGTTGCTTGATTTGCTCGGTTTTTTATACGACAATTAACCGCGAAACCTAATTTTCGGTCAAAAGTCTTGCCTACTCTTCGATGTCATTTTAAATTTGTTTTCTTGTGCCCGGCAACAGTGGTGACTCCAGCAATTTACCATACAAAATCGTGCTGAAATATGTAAATCTCAAGCAGACCTCCTGTTAAAGAAATAAACCTAACCCCCACCACTACCTCCCCGCAATCCCTCTTGCGATGTTCCCCATGATGATTTGGGTATCGGGGTTAATGAGGTCTGTGAGCCAGAAGGGTGCAATACCAATAGCCAGAATGGCAAGTATGAGCGTGATGGACGCGAGTTTCTCGGTCCATGTTGCGTCTTTAAAGTGGAGGAAATCAGGGTTTTTGATAGGTCCCATACCGGTAGAGCCGGAAGCTCTGAGGATATATACCGCCGTAACAACGATAGAGGCGCAGGCCAGCACAGTTGCAAGGCGGCGGAAGCTATCAGGGTTTTGCCATGACCCCATAAATACGGTCATCTCAGCAACAAAGCCGCTCAAGCCCGGTAGGCCGAGTGAGCATAAGCCAGCAATTACAAATACGGTGATAATGAACGGTATTACTTTCAAAAGACCGCCAAGCTGATCAACCATCCTCGTGTGGGTGCGCTCATATACCATGCCTATAGCACCGAAGAAAAGGACCGTCATAAGGCCGTGAGATACCATTTGCATCACAGCACCATTTATGGACGTGCGTGTAAGCATACCAATACCAAAGATTACAAAGCCACAGTGGCTCACAGAGGAGTAAGCATTGATGTACTTTAAGTCCTTCTGCATCAGGGTTGCAAATGCCCCGTAAATAATGGCAATAGTAGATAGCAAAATGATGATCCAGGAATATTCATGCGCAGCCTCAGGCATGAGGTATGCAGCTACACGCAGGCAACCATATCCGCCAAGTTTCATAGAGATACCCGCCAGAAACATAGATGCAGCTGTAGGGGCCGAGGAGTGCCCGTCAGGCGCCCAGGTATGAAAGGGAAACATAGCAGTAAATATGCCAAAACCCACAAACATCAGCGGGAAAATAAAGCGCTGCGCCTCAATAGGGATGTGCATTTGAGAAATCTGCAGCAGGTCAAAAGTGTGTGCGCCGTTAAGGTTGGTATTGAAATAAAGGCACAACAAACCTATAAGTACAAGCGCTGAACCACCCATAAGCATCAAGGCAAGCTTCATAGCACTGTATTCTTTTTTGCCGCTGCCCCAAATGCCTATAAGCAGGAATTTCGGAATTACAGCAACTTCCAGGAAGAAGAACATAGCAAACAAATCGAGGGAAATAAAGAAGCCATAAGCACCAACACTAAGCAACAGCAAGAGGAAGAAAAACTCCTTCGTCATTTTCTCTACGCTCCAGGAAATAAGGATACCGGCGAAAACAACAACTGCTGTAAGCATGATCATAGCAATAGAAATACCATCAACGCCAACGTAATACTCAATATTCATAGGTGCAAACCAGCTGTAACGCGCCTGATAAAGCATTTGGGTGGTGTTGCCGGCTGCACGCTCACCTATGTAAGAAAACATAAGGAAGCCACCGTAGCAAAGCTGCGCAAGCGAGCCAATGAGCGATGTCCAGCGAACCATGTTGTTTGACGGTGCAAGTAAAACGCCTACGGCGGTGAGCAGCGGTATGAGCAGAAGTATGGATAAGTTCATTTTTAATTTTAATCTTTTAAAGTCAAATCAACTAAGTATTTATGTTGCCTGCGTATTTGTTATGTCTTGATGCTTTTCACTAATGATTCCAATTGCTGTGCGTCGATATTTTCGTGTTCGCTTTTATCATAAATCGAAATCAAATAAACGGTATCGTTCTCCATTGCAAAACATGTTATTAT
>CAILMA010000279.1 GCA_903835145.1 uncultured Bacteroidota bacterium | reverse complement strand
GAGCAGACTGCTTTGCTGTATTAAGATCAATTATTGACACCACAATCAAGGCTGGGCAAAATGTTTTGTTAGCTTTAAGGCTCATCGCTATTTATGGGGCTGAATAGTTACAAAATTTTTTTAATTTCATGGCATGTAAAAATGACAACTGTATGACACACAAGCAAAACCCGCTGGGCAGCTATATCTACAACATGCTGGAGGAAGGCAAGGGGAGAGAACAAATAGAAGCCATTTTGGTTGAAAAAGGGCATGATGAGCGTTTTGTCAGAGAAATGGTGGGAGAGACTATGAAGTTGCGTTATGCGAGTCGTCGCTCTCACGGATTGCTGCTTATACTTGCCGGTGCCGGTGTTTGCTTAATCAGCTGTGTGCTCACCATTAATACTTCATTCTCTCACGGGTCATTTCCGTATGTGCTTTATGGGCTTACTACCGTCGGAATCCTTCTGGCGTTTGCGGGCTTTATGCGGGTATTTTAGTTCTTCTTTTCAGCCCTTTCTTTAAGTTTTTCATTCATATTGTTGAAACCCTGCAGGGTGCCTTTGTCCAGCATTTTCTTAAAGAAAGGGATAAGGATGCCCCGGAAGTGCTCATATTGCCTGAAGGTAACGGTGCCATTACCATTTTCGGTAATGTTGAATGTATGTTCCCCGTCAAAAATATGAGAGATGCCCAGTTTGCCTATCCACCTCAATTCTTTCTGTGGCATGCATTGCAGTACTAATGGCTTGAAGGTCATCCCCTTTTCTCCTTCAGGTTGCAGGAACGCGGTGAGGTGCCCGCCCTTAACAAGAGGACCAGAAATGGAACGGATAAAAGGGTTCCAGGTAGGATAGTCCTGAAAGTTTGTGAGCACTGACCATACTTTCTCTGCGCTCGCATTGATGTTGATTTCAGAATACACCAGCTTCCCTTTCTTTATTACTTCGCCGGGAGCAATTTGTGGTTTTACTGTTGGAGCATGCTGTGCGAAGCTCTGAGTGGCCTGTAGTAAGGCGGCGATAATGATTTTTTGAGTTTGCATATCTTGTTGTTTTGATAGTGCAAATATCCTCCGCCAGCACCCCCGGAAACGATAACAAAAGATAAGAAATCAGCGCTTCTTCATGGCACGGTTGCGAATGCGGCTCAGGCTCACCGGGGTTATACCCAGGTAGTTGGCAATGAGGTGCTGCGGTATACGCTCCAGTATTTTTCGCTTATTACTGTTTACAAGCTCTATATAGCGCTCTTCAGGGCTCAGCATAAGTAAGCCTGCCATACGCTCCTCCACACCCGCCAGTGCCCACTCCGCCAGTAGCCTGCCAAAGCGCTCCCAGCGCTGCGATTTGTCAAAAGCATTCTTGAGCACAGCATAAGGGAATACCAGCAAGCTACAATCACTCAATGCCTCTATAGTAATGAGAGAGGGCTGCCCGGTTATACAACTTAGGTACGGACCCGTTAAGGCGTTTTCAAAGTAGAAATAGGTGGTCTTTTCTATTCCATTCTTCACATAAAAATGCCGCATAGCTCCTTCCAGTATCAGGCCAACTTCCTTTCCCTTTTTGCCTTCTTCGCAAAATAAATCACCCTTGTACAGTTTTCGTTGGGTAACATGCGGTTCCAAAAGCATCCAATCCTCGTCAGTCAGCGGCACAAGTTGATTTACTTTTTCACGGAGTACGTTTAAGTCGGCGGCCATATTAAAAAGCATTTTTGTAAAAATAAGGAATCAGGCTTTTACAAGTTTACCTTATGTAATCGTGCATTGTATCACGGGTGGATTGGCGATAAAATGGGCATAGCTAAAACGTAAATATTCATAATGGTACTATTAAGAAAACCAATATGGGCTGGAATGCCCGCCAATGCTGTAAAATTACATAAAAAATTCAACTGTTAAGCTCTAAAATTGGTTTTGTTTAACTTTTTCAAAAAATATCTAAACAAAATAGACCTACTTTTGTTCCACAATCATCCCATTCATGCCAGGCAAAGTAGCCATTTTCAGAAAAGAACACTTTAACGCAGCCCACAGACTTAACAATCCTTCCCTTTCTGAGGAAGAAAACAAAATCCTTTTTGGAAAGTGCAATAACCCAAACTATCATGGTCATAACTATGATTTGATAGTAAAGGTGAGCGGAGCCGTAGATAAAGTTACCGGGTACGTAATTGATACCAAGTACCTCAGCGACATTATAAAAGAACATGTTACCGACCGTTTTGACCACCGAAATTTAAATCTGGACATTGAAGAATTCAAGGACCTGAACCCAACGACAGAAAACATCGTAATTGTAATATACGATATACTAAGAAACAAGATAGACCATCACCTCGATTTAAAGATAACATTATATGAAACCGAAAGAAATTACGCTGAATACCCTGCATAACACTTTAGAAATAGACACCGACGAGCAGGATATTGACTTTATAGGTGATGAGCACATCAGCACATCGGCAGATACCCCAATGAGGGCTGACGCTTTTGATATTACAGACGACGAAAAAATAGCAAGGATCAGTTACCATTTCAGGGAAATAATGGAAACTCTGGGTCTGGACCTGACTGATGACAGCCTGAAAGGCACACCTAAACGAGTGGCTAAGATGTATGTGAAGGAAATATTCTCTGGCCTCAACCCTGAAAATAAACCAGACATAGCCTTGTTCGATAACAAGTACAAATACGGGAAAATGCTTGTAGAAAAGAACATAACCCTCTACAGCAACTGCGAACATCACTTTGTACCTATTTACGGCCGGGCCCATATAGGCTATATCTCTGGTGGTAAAGTGATAGGGCTTTCAAAGCTCAACCGAATTGTGCAGTATTACGCAAAGCGCCCGCAGGTGCAGGAAAGGCTAACGGTGCAGATAGCCCGCGAACTGCAGAAAATGCTCGATACAGAAGATGTTGCAATATTAATAGATGCGCGCCACATGTGCGTATCAAGCAGGGGTATCACCGATACAAACTCCGCAACAGTATCTTGTTTTTACGGAGGCAAATTTGCAGAGGAAGCCACTAAGAACGAGTTCCTAAGGTATGTGGAGCTGGATACCGACTACTAAAATACACACCTAGGGCAACAAGAATTTTTAGTTAATAGACGGGCAATGATTAGTGAATATCAAGATTGTGTTTGCCTAAAAGGCCCGCAAGACCGGCAACGGCGAAGCGGGCTTTTTTAACTTTATTCTTGTCCGGGTCAAGAGTGTAATTGATAGCTTTCCTGAAATCGGCTTTCTCTATATTGGTGCCGTCAAATATAGCACCGGCAAGGTCGCAATCGTCAAATGAAGCACCGGCAAGATCCGTTTCTGTAAAATCAACCTCATGAAGTGAGCAGGAAGAAAAAGTGGTTTTCTTCATATTAAGCCTGAAAAAGGAGGAAAGGTTCAGTACACAGCTGGTAAACTGAACGGAGAAAATCATCTTGCTGCATTCATCGAAATGCAACCCCAACATTTTACAACCTGTAAAGTGAACGTGATTGAATGTGGTTTTCACAATTTTCGCAAGGCTGAGGTTGCAGTCTTTAAAGGCGCAATCGGTGAAGTTGGTATCACTTATATCGGCATTGGCAAAATCGCACCCGCTGAAAGTACAGCCCTCATAAAAGCCCTTGGCAAGGGGCTTTTCGGTAAAGACCATCTTTTCTATCGTCAGGTCTTCGAAGTAGCTTTGGCTCATTGCGGTGGATTTTCATTGCAAACTAAACAAACAAAACGCTGAACGTGCACAATGAAGTGGTTAAATTTTTTTGTGAGGCGTTCCCCAACAAACGCTTGCAGGTCATGACACCCGATTATTGCTCAGGCGCCGCTATCAGCAGTGCCTCCTGCTCCAGTCCCATTTTGTATTTGTGCAGCAAAGCTACGAGCTGGTCGAGCGCAGGTTCCCCGGCCGGCGTCGCTGGTGCTTTTTGCTGGTCGTAAAGTGCCCTGTTGCCGTGCCGCTCTAATAGAACTTCTAAATGGTCCGGGATAAAGAATGAAGCTCTTTCACCAAGGTGCTTCTTATATTCGTTCAGATAAATGCCGATACCTGCAAAGTCGAAATCCCCGAAGTGAATATAGTTATTGGGTATGGAGCGGAGCCATTTCATCAGGTCGTGGGCTTGCTCCTGCGGGTATCTGCTCACGAAAAGCGTGCTATGTGCAGCGAAATACGTTGCCTGCCGGCCTACAAAACGAAAGCTCTCCATATTCTCTACACCAACTATCACCACACTGCTATCAGGCCGGTAAGCCTCATAGTCATAAACGAACTGGAATGTGCCTTCGGGTGGATGCACGATGAATGGCTGCCCATGCAGGGTACCTTGTACCGGGGCAAAACTATTAAGGAGAAATCCTTTGTACGTTCTACCGCCCAGTAATTTTGAGTTGTTCGCTACATCTACAGCCCGTGCGCGAGTGGTGTTTTCTTCCTTAAGTGCCTCAATATAGTTTGCGAGGTCATTGATCTGAAACCGGTTATATAGCCATGCAGCGAGTGCCTCCCGGTGGGGAAGATAAAGGCTGCGGCGTGTGCGCCCCGTTATGCGTTCGGCAACTATGTTATCGTTTATTAGTTCGTCTGTTATCGGGTTTTTAAGTGCGCTTGCAGGGAGCGATTCGCCCCCTGCAAGCAGCAGTAATTTCTCAGCAACAGATAGTGGTAACATTATGCGTCAGTTCCTTTTTTTATCAATCGTTTTACCGTTGTTACATGTTTTGCGTCTTTCGATAGCAGGTAGGTATACCTGTAGTCGGTTGCGTTGTAAGAGGTAGGTGAGCTATTGATGAGCAATATGTTTCGGTCATTGGCAAACTTCAATATACCCTTTACGTTATTGGGGTGCAGCTTACCTATTTCATCCATCATACAGTGCAGCCGGAAGTCTTTAAAACGCTTGGATGCGCTGTCTTTAAAAACATTGAGCAGCATAATGTTAATCATGGCTTTCACAAGTATATCGGTGCCCTCGGAGCCCACATTGGTGAGCTTTTCCACCCAGCCGCTATCGTTTTCATTTTCTACAATTCTGAACTGTAAATCAAACGAATCAGGCAGGCCGATTTCCTTTTCTTTACGGGCATTTATTTCTTTTGCAAAGTCCTTCAGCAGCTCAATTGCTTTTTTATTTTGTCCTTCATTGTCGCCACTCGAAAACAGATTTACAACACCAAGACCCATGCTGTGCTCATCGTTAAACTGCTTAATAGCCTGCAGCAGTGCAACAATCTTATTCTGGCTGCCCGTGAGCTGCAGGCGGATGCTCTTGATAACTCCCGCAAAATTACGCTCTTCAAAATCGCGGTTTATTTCTGTTATTACCTTTTGTATCTCTCCGCCCTTCGATGTGAGCTCATTCGTCTCTTTCCCTATCTGCCGAATTAAGGTTGCGAAGCGTTCGTTAACCCGCTTTTCGTACTGTACTATCTTATCTTCTTCCAGGAATTCAAAAAGCATTTCTGCGAAGGCAATAAAGTCATCACGCTCTACAAGGTTGGTCTTAAACCCGAACACATTCTGCGACGAGAAGTGCCCCAGGAACTTATTGATGGCAGCCTGCAGATCGTTGTAACGGGCAAGCAGGGTATATATCCGTCCATTAAGCGCATCTATCAGTTGTTTCAGCGTTGCGGTCGTTTCCTTGGCTTCTGTCTCCAGCCCTTCAAATTCTGCTATTTGCTGGTAATGGTCGGTTCGTTTAAAACTATCGAAGGAGGTAATGCCTTCCTGTATCGCACTCAGGTGCTTTACAAGCTGCGCAATATCAGTATTCACCGCTTCCATTTCCTGTGCTATCTTTTGGCGCTGCAGGTTGTGTTTTTCTTCTTCATTCGCAAGCTGGCTTTCCTTCAGGCGTTTGTCTGTTTTGAAGGCATCCACATGATCAAGCAGTTCGCGGCGGTCTTTATTGTACTCCGCTACTTTGTCCCTGTTGTCATTTATAAAATCAAGCTCCTTGCCAATATTGGTAAGCTCCCGGTCTATCTCGGCTATGCGGTAAACATCGGCCCCTTCCTGCTCCAGTCTGTTGGTTTGCTGGCTCTTTATTTCTTCTATGCGGTCTTCGGCTTCCTGCCGGCGGGCTTGCAATTCTTCTTCAAGCTTTGCAGTCTGCTCCCGTAGGCTCTGCTCCTCCGCTTTGAGTTTCCTGTTGCGTTCTTTTTCTTTATTTTCCAGCTGTTTCAGCATGGTGCCTTCTATGCCGGAGAGGTTGTTTTCCTCTGTTATCAGCTCTTCCGATGCGTTTTCTATTTCGCGGCTCACGTCCTGTATCAGTCGCTCTTTCTCCTCGGCCGCTTTTCTTATCAGGTCAGCAAGTTTTACTTCACTCACCTGTAGCTGGCCCTTGGCGCGTTGCAGGTCATATTCCATCTGCCTGCGGTTGTTATTCAGCTCCTTTATACGGGCCTGAAACTTCGCTTTCAGCTTATCTGTTGCGTCATTTTTTTGCTCTATCAGGGCATTAAGGCTTGCTCGGTTGGCATCGGCCTTCTTTTGCAGCGCAGCGCGCTCCTGCTCATAGTCAGCTACTGTTTTTACTGTTTTTTGAAGCTCCTGTAGGTCTATTTTAAGGCCATAAATGGTGTCTGCTGTCCCTTCAGCAATCTCGGGTGAAAGCCCGGTTTTGAACAATACATGCTCTTCATCTATCACCTTGCCTATGGTTTGCTCCCAGCCCGGCATCTGCGTGCTGAGCCAGCCATAAAGAGATTCCTTATTGCTTTGTAGCCTTAGGTCAATGGCAGCAATGGCAGTACTGAGTAGCTTGCCGTCTTCGCGCTGTTTTTCTATCCTGCGCTCAAACGATGCCTCACTCAACTCCTGGTCCAGTTCCCATTGCTTTTGCTGGGTTTCTGTTTGCTTTTTGGCATCGCTTATATCGGCAGTGTTGTTTCTTATTTTTTGTTGCAGTTCGCCTATGTCCTGCTTTGTTGTTTCTATCTCTTGTTCGGCGTAGCGCTGCAGTTGGGTGCGCTGTTTTTTCAGGCGCAACTCGTGCAGGTTATCTTTTTTCTGTGCTATCACGTTGCGCGCCACCTCAAGTGCATCCTGGTGCTGCCTGCGTATATCTGCAAAGGTATTATTGTATTGTTCTGCAAGTTCACCGCGCTGTGCGAGCGACTCTTCCCTCAGTTTGTTTACCCGAAGGTAGAAGCTGTTTTCAAAACCTGCATACGCATTTTGCTGCTGTTGTATCAGTGCTTCAAACCGGCTGTTGATCTCGGTAAACCGGGTATTCAGCAATATCTTTTCCCCCAGCAGTCGCTCGCGCTCGGCATCGTGATGTTCTTTCTTCGCTACCCGTTGTATGATGCCTGCAATGTTTATGCCTTCGTAGTACTCTGATCGGGTTTTGGCTTTTTTCAGTTCATTTTCAAGGATGTTGATCTGCTTCTGCATATCGTCCCTCCTGGCCTGGAACTTACCCATCAGGTCGGCCGCTTTTTGCTGCAACTGGTGAAGTTGCTTTTGTAGCTGTTCCCGTTCTTTTTCTATGGATGGTAGTTCACCTGTAGCAGCGTCATAGGCATGGAAAAGCTGAATAGCAGTTTCTTTTTTCTCCCGGGTAAGCGATTGAATAGCCGAGTGTATGCGGGCAATATTCTCTGCCATTGCGCGCACTGGTATCTCCCCGGTCTTGCTTTTTTCAGTCCACTTATTAATATCAGCCAGCTGCGTATCGAAGTCTTTAAGGTGCAGCGCATATTTCTCCAGTTCTATCTTTATATCTTCTTCATTGAGCGACATTATTATCGTCTGCTTTATGAATTCTGCATCCAGTTTAGAGTTAAGGAATACGTTCTGTATGGTGCGTGGCAGGTTTTGATACTGCCTGCTGTCTATGAGTGAATACTTCCTGAATTCTTTTTCAAGGCCTGTATTGTTACCATAAAGTACATCGCGGTATTCTTCATACCGGTCTATCTTTTTAGAATAGGTAATTTTCTTGCCAAACGTATCTCTGATGCCTTCCCATACCCGCACCTTGCCATCGTTATCTACAAAGTTATCCTGGTTATAAGCCCCGTTAATAAAGCGGAAACAAACCCTGCCCTGCGACTTAAACGCCATTATGCAGTATGGCCCGGTCTCGCGCGATACTTCATAAATCAGGTAGGAGTTGCCAAAAGGGAAGTAGTATTCATCGAATGTTTTCTTGCCCTTTTCTATACCCAGCTTCAACTTATCGGCATTATAAAAGAAAAGTATGGCCCTCAGTAAGGTACTCTTACCCACACCCTGAGTGCCTATAAAATGCACATTGCCATCAACAGCTATTTCAGCATATTTTACGTTGGCGCTGTTTATGAATATTATTCTATTTAAGTATCTCATTTTGTACTGATTCAGGGATATTTATGGTTAGTATCAGCTTTTCCAGATAATGGAAAGAAGCGAGGGTTTTGTAGCTGTTGGTTATTTCGTTTTCGAGGTCTATGAAGTTATCCTTCCGTAGTTGGTCCAGTATTTTATCGAGTATCTCGGCGTGTTTTTCCTTGCCTGCCGCATATTTCTTCAGCCCTTCCAGTTTGTTTTTCAGGTCCACATCAACCGCCATCTTAGAGAGGATATCGGCGGGTGTAAACCTATAGCCCGACCCAAATGAATGGTCGTAGGTTTTCAGGAAGTCCAGAATATCAATCCACTTAAAGGCAGCTTCTATTTTGCGCTCCAGGTCGGTTTTGTTCTCTGTGCGGGTAAACATGTAATACTCATCTTCCTTTACCAGTTTCAGGTTTATGGCCTCAAAGTATTCGGTAAGTTCTTCCCTGTATTCGTCTATTATGTTATAGAGTTTCCGCGTACTGTCTTTGCAGCTGTTAGAGCATATAAACTGCCCCTTACTCAGTATCTCAAATATGTCGGAAGTATGATTAGGTAGTTTCATTCTTTATTATTTGGGGTAAACCATGGTAAATTCTACATCCTGCTTGTGGCTGTAGTTATCAGTTATTGTAAACAGGGTATCGAACTGAGAGATCATCTGGCAATAGATAGTTACACACTCATCAAACGATACATCCCTGCCAAAGTCATAATTGCAGATAAAGTCGAACAAATTGTTGCCACCGGCCAGGAACCCGTTTTTCACCTCATCGAGGTTTATCTGTATTTCTTCCTGTATCTGCGTTTCCAGGTATTCGTCTGATATGTTGCCGGCGAGCGGTTGAGTCGTTTTTACGTTTGTTTTTACGCGCTTGCCTACTTTCTTTATAACATCCAGCGCAGCATCTTCGCCCTGTAGTTGCTCGAGGTCTATGTTGAAGGAGTAAGTCGGATTCGGCTCAAACAACACTGCTGTGTTTTCTGCCAGCAACTCCCTTATATTGGTTTTGCTCCGCAGCTCAAACTGATCTTTCAGGTACTTGATTTGCCTGAGCTTTTCTATTACGCCACTTTGGTGCTTTATCCTGTTCAGGTATTCTATTATCTGCTTCTGAATGTCTATGAGGTTGTGGCGGCACTCATTCAGTTGTAGCTTCAGAACTATTATGGTGCGGTTCAGTTCCTCATCCGATGCCACCTTAAAAAACGTCTGCTCCTCATCGCCCGATACCAGGTGGTCGGTCTGGTTTATGAGGGCATAAATAGTGTTGCGCTTCTCATCAAGGTGCTCCAGTTTCTTTTGTTTTACCTTGTAGTTCGGTTCATTTTTAAAAGTGTTGTCTATGTTTCGGTTCAGGTCCACAACATTGCGCATGGCTATAGCGCCTATTTTGCGCAGTGCCTGCTTTATGAGCCTGAGGTAGCCATACTTGCGGGTTTCGTTGTTTTCCTGCAGGTAGTAGTTTATATTGTGTTTTATTTGCTGTATGTTTTCGTTGATGTAGGAGACATTTATTTCTTCATTTACCTCCATCACCTGCTCAAAAAAGTGCAGGTACATATCATCGAGTTCCAGGTTGCTGCCATTCTGCCGCAACACAGAATATTCAAGCAGCGCATTTATTTTATCGGCATCGAAGTCAACAAGCTCCAGGGCATAGTCGTAGCTAAAAGAAAGTACTTTTCTTTTTTCAAACAACTCGCTGAGCAGTTTTTGCTCACGGCTTAGTGTGGCCAGTA
The DNA here is from genome assembly GCA_903835145.1 of uncultured Bacteroidota bacterium. Classification (GTDB taxonomy): domain Bacteria; phylum Bacteroidota; class Bacteroidia; order Chitinophagales; family Chitinophagaceae; genus Flavipsychrobacter. The sequence goes on along the minus strand of CAILMA010000279.1, from coordinate 1,897 downwards.
ACTGCTGTATGGAAGAGAAAGTTTTCATAAATCAGGCAACAAATATAGTGGATTAACTATGCCTTGCCGGAATTGTTATACACCAAAAAGATTTTACTAAAACATAAAATTACCACCAACCTACCGCAGGATGTGTGGATAATTTTCTGTTGCCGGACTGGAAACCGCGCCCGTAGCAACGCATAAAACCGAACCATATATCTGAAATATAGTGTAAAATGGACGCCGTAAGAACGAGAGGTATAAAATCTCAATTAAATATATAATTTGTATATAAGTGTTTTTAACTGATAGACAAGCACTTCCGGCAATTGCTGATTTTAATAATTACCTTTACGCCCTCAGAATAGCCAGCAAAATGAAACTTGAAGACCTGCTTAAAAAAAGAAGCGAAAACAAATGTGAGTTGTGCCAAGCGGAAAGTGCACTGAAAGTATATGAAGTTGCACCGCTCGAAAACAGCAATGAAGACAACACCATCCTGATTTGCGATAAATGCACAGCGCAGATAGACAAAAAAGAAGAACTGGACAATGCGCATTGGAGCTGCCTTACTACCAGCATGTGGAGCGACGTGCCTGCAATACAGGTTGTGAGCTGGCGAATGCTCAACAGGCTCAGAAATGAAAGCTGGGCTATGGAAAACCTGGACATGATGTACCTCGATGACGATAAGTTGGCCTGGGCAAAGGCTACCGGCGACCATGAGAACGATGGCTCAGTGGACCTGCACAAAGACTGCAACGGTGCCATACTGCAAGGCGGAGATACCGTAGTGCTCACCAAATCGCTGGACGTAAAGGGCTCAACCCTCAATGCCAAGATGGGAACTGTAGTAAAAAACATACGCCTGGTAGAAGACAACACAGAACAGATAGAAGGCAAAATAGAAGGCCAAACCATAGTAATACTCACCAAGTACGTGAGGAAACACGGAGCCTGAACTAACAAGTCCTGATATTACATAACGTGCAGGTTGTTGCTACTTGAGCAGCAGCCTGCTCATTTCTTTTTCGTCCCAGCCAAGGTATAATTTATCATTACCGAGATCCCACACCGGTCGTTTAATAATAGAGTTATACTTCAGCATCAGCGTGATGGCCGACTCCGGCATAGCCACATCTTCTTTTTCCGCATTTGTAAGGTCCTTGTAAGTAGTACTGCGCAGGTTCACCAGCTTATTCAGCGGGAGATGCTTTAGCCAGTATTCAAGCGTAGACCTGTCAATCCCCGATTCTTTATAGTCATGAAACCGGTATTCTATCCCGTGCGCCACCAGCCACTTTAGCGCCTTCTGCATCGTATCGCAGTTCTTTATCCCGTAAATGGTTATCATTCCGCTAAAGTAAGACCACATTTTTATACAGCCTCTTTTTTAGTTTCTTTCTCGTTTTGTTACAATGGCATGGTTTTAATGTGTGAATAATGTAATTAAATCAAGGAATTATGTAACATTCTTCATTTTTACGGGGCTATGTTTGTAAGACTTAGAACCTTAAGATGTTCCTTTAGCCGATACTTACAGCAGTTGTTTGAAGACAAAGTGGATACCGTCATACCAAATGGGGGTATCGTTGTTAATGCCTTTTAACAGTAATTCATCAACGCTAAATGGACCTACTTCTTGGGAACCATCGTGAATATAGTATTTTTTCATGCTCATTTATTATAGGTCTATGAATTACTTGTGCTGTTTATTTGATTCCGAAACAACCTTTGCCATTGAAATCAGTAAAATATAGTTCATCGGTTGTCGCAACTTCACGCCTAATTTCTTTCAACATCCAAGTGCAATAGTCCGAAAAAGTATTGTCATTTTTATTAGATGTAACAGTAAATTGTATCATGCCATCAGCAAGAACTATGTAAATATATTTTCCTTCAACCTTGCCAGTAG
>CAILMA010000278.1 GCA_903835145.1 uncultured Bacteroidota bacterium | reverse complement strand
TGGGTACAAATATAGCTCATTATATTTTAGTCCAATTAGCACCAAAAAAATAACTTGCGAAATTATTGGACTAATTTATATAAAGAAATGGTATAAATTAAAGAACGGTTTTTTGTATTGGTTGGACTTTGAATAATGGAGATTCGCCTGTGGACATTGAGTTAGCAGTTGAATTTGCCCTAAATGATAAAAGCCCCCGAAGGAGCTTTTATAATTATAAAAATTGGATGTGGAATGCTCTATGTAAAGGGGCAACACCAAAATATTATCCCTGATTCGCTTTGAATTTCTTAACGGCCTCAGTTAACCTTGGTACAATTTCCATTGCATCGCCGAGCACGCCATAGTCGGCAGCTTTAAAGAATGGAGCTTCAGGGTCTTTATTGATCACCACTATTGTCTTAGATCCATTAACACCTGCAAGGTGCTGAATAGCCCCGGAAATACCAACAGCTATGTAAAGATTTGGGCGGATGGTACCACCAGTCTGTCCAACGTGCTCGTTGTGTGGGCGCCAGTGCGAATCGGCTACAGGTCGGCTGCAAGCCGTTGCTGCACCCAGTTCCTTGGCCAGCGCCTCGAGCACATACCAGTTTTCAGGCCCCTTCATACCCCGGCCGCCAGAAACCACCAACTCAGCTTCAGACAATGGAATATCGCCAGATGCCTTGTTCACGCTAACCACTTTTACAGAGAAATCTTTGTCAGTAAGTGCTACATCAAAATTTTCAACTGTCGCAGTCCCTTTCCCTTTAATAACCGGGAAAGAATTTGCCATGAGCGAAATAACCTTTATATCGCTGGTAATGCTCACAAACGCGAACGCCTTACCAGAGAACACATTCTTTTTTACAACAAAACCCTTTGATAGATCGGGGTAAGAAACGGCACCTGATACCATACCTGCCTGCAAGCGGGCAGCAACGCGTGGCATTACAGCCTTACCGGTTGTATCATGAGTGCCTATAATTACTGTCGCACCAACTTTCTGAGCGGCGGCTATTACAACTTTTGCCCAGCTGCGGCTGTTGAAATTATCAAGTCTGGCGTCAGTGGTATGTAATACCTGCTGCGCACCGTAATTTCCTAAAGACTTAAGCTCACCATCACCTACATTACCCACTGCTATTGCAGTTACGGTAGTACCCATATCGGCAGCTATTTTAGCCGCGTACTGTACTGCCTCCAGTGATTTCTTTTTAAATATTCCTTGTGCATGTTCTGCTAATACGAGTACAGACATTTTTTATATTTATTAATGGTTAATGGTCAAATTGTTTATCAAAAAATTCAATGGTTACCAGTAACCATTATATTACTTTGGCTTCACTGTGCAACAAACGCACCAGTTCATCCATATTTTCAGGGTCTATCATTTTCACGCCTGATTTCGCCGGTGGCATTTCATAAGCTACTATGCTGCTCAGTTGAGCAACAGCAGCCGGAGGTATAACTTTTAGCGGCTTTGTACGTGCAGCCATAATACCCCTCATGTTAGGGATACGTGCTTCTGCTACACCCTTCTGGCAGGAAATCACTACTGGTAATTCACAGCTGTCGGTTTCTTCACCACCATCTATTTCCCTGTTTACGGTAATGGTGCTGCCCGCAAGGTCCACTTTTGCTGCAAACCCGAGGAAATTCATATCCAGCAACTCAGCAACCATAGCACCTATGCTTGCATTGTTGTAGTCAATTGATTCTTTACCGCAGAGTATGAGCTCATAGCCCTGCCCCTGTGCAAATGCGGCTATCTGACCGGCAACGACTGAGGGGTCGCTGCTATCGGTATCAATACGAAACGCCTCATCGCCACCAAGGGCAAGTGCTTTACGAATTACCGGCTCGGTATCGGCCTTCCCTACCGTAACCAGATGCACGGCTGATGCCAGCCCACTCTCTTTTAGTTCAAGTGCTCTTACGAGGCAATACCATTCATCATACGGATTTATGATATAGGTAACACCCTGAGCGTTGAATACTGTATTGTTTTCGCTGAACGCTATTTTAGCTGTGGTATCGGGTACCTGGCTTATACAAACTAATATTTTCATTAGAATAAAATTGAAGGGAAAAAATCAGATGCAAACCTACACAAAAACTCCAAATAGCAGAAATACAATAACAATTAAGCGCACTAAAACAGGGCATTTTAACATTGCCCGTCCTTATTCTAAGGGGCTTATAGTTCGTAGATACAACTACCCGTTTCGGGAAACACCTGCAATATGAGACAAAATAAAATCTACCTTTGCAAGCAAATTAAATCGCACATTATCAGTTATGTGGCCAAATGAGAAATTTAGTCAGCTTAAAGCTTTATACTATCAACTTGTGCCGGATCTAAGCGAGGAAAGCTGGCTAAAGTGTGAAAATGCACTCACTGTTCGCACCCTGAATAAGGGAGCTATCATCATGAAAGAAGGACAAACCTGCAATCATGTTTCCTTTATCAACTTTGGTCTGGTAAGGATGTATCACTTAACCGATGGCAAGGAAAAAACCGTCTGTTTTTTTAATGAAAACACCTATCTGAGCGACTACCACAGCTTTCTTACCCGTAAGCCCTCAAATAAATACTTACAGGCCATTGAACCAACTGAACTGGTTGAAATAAACTACGACAACCTGCAGATGTTATACAGGGAAGTGCCGGAAGCCAACCAGATAGGCAGAATGATATGTGAGCAGGTGTTTATTGCCATGAATGATGACAGCGAATCGAGAAAAAACATCCCAATAGAAAAAAGGTATACCCAACTGATAGCAGAACAACGCTGGCTCTTACAGAAGGTGCCGCAATACATGATAGCCTCGCTTCTTGGCATTACACCAGAGGCCCTAAGCCGCGTAAAAGCAAGAATGAACAAGCCAATTGCAAAATCCGGCACATTGCTGGCAAGCAAACAGAAAGTAAAACAGCCGTTGAAAAAACGTGCATAGTGTGCTTAAAGGCTATAGCTATATGTAGGAATATAGATAGTTTCAGAGTCGGAGCCTGTTGTGCAAG
>CAILMA010000277.1 GCA_903835145.1 uncultured Bacteroidota bacterium | reverse complement strand
GCCTGCGGTTCACATTTTCAGCCTGATCAAAGTGCTGCACCATGTCAATGTTTGATGGCAGCGATTTTTTGAACTTATCGAGAATGGGTTGGTAGACCGTTTGTGTCTTTGAGATGTTCTCTCCTTCTTTTTGCGCGGCCGTAATAAACACACAGCGATGCCCGTTAAGGCGGGTGAGGTACTTTTCGTCTTCATATCCATAATACACTTTCGCAACGTCTTTCAGCAGTATGTTGCGCCCATCAGAGGCAGCTATTATGGTGTTGGCTATTTCTTCAGCCGACTTGTAGTTCCCGCTGGTTTTTACATTGTAGGTGCGGTTAGCAGCTTCTATACTACCGCCGGGAATGTTGGCCAATTCGCTTTGAATATTGCCAGTAACTGCAGAAACGGGTATGTGCAACTGGCTCATTTTTTCAAGGTCAAGCTCTATGCGCACCTGCTTTTGTGGCAGCCCATGAATCTCTACTTTCTTTAGCGGCTGCAGCTTCTCCATCTCGTCCTGTAGCTTCTCTGCAAAGTATTGGAGTTGCTCCCTGCGGGCATTTTCCGATACCAGCGCTATCTGCAGGATGTTCACATCTGATGGTTGCAACTTCTGCACGTCTATACTGTAGATGTCCGCAGGCAGCTCCGACCGCTTGTTGTTTACAACGCGGACTATCTCCTGGTATTTCGACTCCACATTGCTGTTGTATTTGTATTCTACCCTTAACACCGCTACGCCGTCACCTATTGTTGACCGCAGGCGCTTTATGTTTTCGAGGCCGGATATTTCTTTTTCCAGCGGCTTCACTACCAGCTCCTCCATATCCTTCGGGCTTGTACCGGGATACACCACTATTATGGGGTAGAAGGGCGCATGCATTTCCGGGTCTTCAGACCTCGGCATGTTTAATATTGTAGTAAGACCCAACACTACGATCATTATAAAAATGACGAGCGTAAACTGATAATTTTTGACGGCATAATCTGATATTTTCATCTGTTGCAGTGCTTAGTCGGTTATTGAATAATCCTGATTTTGCTGTTTTCAGTCAGGTAGGCACTACCGGTTACTATCACGGCCTTTGCATCCTGCAACCCATCGCTTATCACTACATTATCTTTCAGCAGATTGTCAATAGTCACCTTCACTTTGTGGGCGGTAAAATTATCGTTGGTCACGTATACATAACCTGTTCGGCCGTCTCCGTCCAGCACTGCGTCATACGGTATTGTGTAGGCGCCTGTCTTTTCATTTGCCGTGGCATTGTCATAGTATATCTCGGCCTTACCAAATACACCTTCGGCAAAGCCTTTTACGTCTGCATTGCTCAGCTGAATATCAGCCGTAAGCACACCACTTGCCGGGTCCACCCCTTCTGACTTGCGTATAACAGTTCCACTAATTGCGTTGCCACTTCGGGTATCCGCAAAAACCCGGGCTGTGTCATTCACTTTTACCATCGACCATTGCTTATCACTCAGGCCAACGCGCAGCATCCATTTGCCGGAGGACACGCCGTTTATGAGAAACACTGGCGCACCAGCATTCGTAAGCTGACCTTCGGCTGCCAGCTTTTTGAGTACATAGCCATTTTCTGATGCCACTACCCGCGAGTGGGTTAGGTTGAACTCAGCGGCACTGAGCTGTTGTGTTGCAAGATCAAGTGCTGTTTTAGCATTTTCAAATTGCTCCAGTGTAGCTACGCTATCCTTGTACAGGTTTCCGGTGCGCTCATAGTCTCTTTTCGCTTTTTCAAAACCCAGTTTGTATTGCGCCACCTGCGCGTTAATTTCTGTAAGATCGAGCGTTGCCAGCACCTGCCCCTTAGTTACAGCGTCCCCCTCCTTCACCAGTATTTTGTTGATGATTCCCCCCGATTTAAATGATAAATAAACCGCCTCGTCGGTTGTGAATTTACCAGTGGCTTGTATCGTGCCGTTAGAGACCTCATAAGCAAGATTCAACACTTTCACCGGAATATTATCGGGTGCGTCTTTATTCACTACCGGCTTTTTTTCGCTACACGAAACCAGTAACAGTGAACTCGCAAACATGCTGTAGATGATTTGTTTCATACCTGTTTTGTTTAAATAATTTTATTGAATGGGATAAGTTGCCTGTTTTCTTTCAAGATCGGCGATTGCAATTAAAATGTTTGCCCGGGCGATATTCTCCTGCAGTCCGGCTGTTGTAAGCTGGTTGAGCGCATCTATGAGTTCCAGATACAAAGCGCTGCCTTCTTTGTAAGCCTTAAGTTCATCGTTGTAATACTTGTAAGCATAGCCATACTGGGCTGTTGCATTTTTAAAAGAGGCGTAAGCGCTGTAGTAGTTGTTTACAGCCTGTGCATTCTCAAGTTCAATAGATTTTTCAGCCTGTTCGTACCGGCTTTGTGCTATCGATTGCGTGTACTGCGCATCCTTTATTTTGTACTTGTCCTGTCCGGCTGAAAATAGATCCCACTGCAGGTTTATTCCCCAGAAGTAGTATTGCGATTTGTCGTTAAAACTGAACTTAAATGCCTGTGTCCCGAGGTCCAGGAATGTGTTGAGCTTAGGCACAATGTAGGAGCGCCGCATTTTTCTTTCAAGGTCATAGGCATTAATCGCAGCCTTAAGTTGCGCCAGCTCTTCCCTTTCACCCTTAACTGTGGCTGCTGCCGGCTGCTGGAGTGCCTCGTCTTTGAAAATTGCAGTATCTATCTCTATATCGCTATCCGCTGCCCTGTTCAGCAAAAAGTTAAAGTACAGGCGGGCATTCTGCTTCTTGTTTGTTCCGTCGGTGATTGATGCGTTTATTTTTTCCTGCTCAGCAAGTGCGCGTGTTAGTACTGTAGTGTTCCTTACCCCGTTTTTCACAAGGCTTCTGTTCACCCTTATATTTTCATTCACAAGCGCCAGCGCGTTGTTGTAAATTTCAAGCGCTCTATCGGCCATATAATACTGGTAGTAGGCTTCTTTCACGGTTTTTACCAACTCTCTTTTATAAACATTTACAGCTGCCTGCAGCTGCGAAATAAGCACCTTTCTTATCTTCTCGTTATACCAGATCTCGGCATTTATGAGGGGCAAAGTCGTGTGAAACTTACCATCGAAATAATTGTCGGGATTCAACAGTATAGACGCATTGCCTACTGTAGGAAAAGAACTGCTGTGGGTAAGTGCATTCAGCGAATTATACACCGGATTGAGCAGGTCGCCTACAGGAATGTCAATTGTTCTGCCACCGGCTGCACGCGTGTAGGTGCTTTGCAGACTCACATTTGGATAGTACAGGGTTTTGGCCTGTTTGAGCGCGTTCAGCGATTGATCCAACTGTAGGCGCTCCTGTTTCAGCCCTTCGTTCGACTGAAATGCTTCATTGATATAACGCTCGAGCGCTGAAGACTGCGCCCAGCCTGCAACCGGGCGTGCGGCAACTGTAAAAATTACTATTAACAGCCATCCTTTAGTAATAGACGTTGACATATTGAACACTGTTTATCTGTCAGGTAAAAAAATAAGCGCCGGTTTCCCATAACGCTGTTTTCTGAAATATACTTTTAATTCTTTATCAATATATTGCAAGCTCCGAAATCAGAATTTCAGACCGCCCCACTTTATGCCTTAATTAATTCCAGGTATTCATTTATCGATGCCTCAATGGCATCCTGAATATCCGTTTCTGTCATTTCCATAACCTTAAACCTGCACCTGATATCAAGCGACACAAGCCCATGTCCCATAGCCCACACCGATAGTGCTGCCGTCATTACATTTTTGAACCTAACGAGCTTCTGTTCAATACACTCTGACAGGCACTGCACCAGAAAGCCAAAAGCATCGTGCCCATTGGTCCATAGGTGCTGCTCATCTACTACATTCATTGGTGCCCTAATAATAAACATCAAGTCATACATCTCTGTATGCTCGCGCCCAAATTTTATGTAAGTACGGCAAATCTGCTCCAATCTTTTATAAGGATCTTCCGCAGTGGCTTCTTTTGAAAAAATAGTTATCAGCTGTTCAAAAGCTTCCCGCTGCACATCGTAGAGCAACTCATCTTTGTCTTTGTAATAAAGATATATAGTAGCAGGGCTGTACTCTATCTTTTCAGCAATATTTCTTATTGAAGTTTTTTCATAACCTTCCTCGAGAAACATTTGCATAGCCCCATGAATAATGCGCTGCCGCATCTCCAGCCTTTCCCGTTCTTTCCGCTCAGCGATTCCCATGATTGTTATTTACAGTGCAAATTTACTAAACAGTGTTTATTTTTCAAAATTTTTCGCATTATTTTTTAAAAGCTGGCCCTGTCGCTTTGTTATTTAATAACCATTGGGCACTTTGTACCATGGCAAAGGTATAATTTTTCATGCTATCTGTTTTACGGCTGGCTATAAACTTATTTGTACCCTTGTCGCCAAAACTGTACAAACTCTCCCTGCCCATCGTTCGCCAAATGTAAAATTCAT
>CAILMA010000276.1 GCA_903835145.1 uncultured Bacteroidota bacterium | reverse complement strand
TCCCGTTTACATTTCCATTTGCGTCACTCAAATGATTGTCATGAACGCGTTACCTTTAACGCCTAATTTCTTGCTTATGAAAAAGTTATCGCTCGTTGCGTTGTTGTTAGTCACTTTCCTGTTGGGTTATGGGTTCAGCCAACTGACGCACCCGGCCAACACAGGTCCGCGCGTAACGGGTATTGGTGGTATCTTTTTTAAGGCTAAAGACCCTGCCGCGTTAAAAGCATGGTATGAAAAAAACCTCGGGATGCGCATGGTGCAGAGTGGTGCCAGCTTTGAGTGGCATCAGGGCATGGATAGCACCAAGAAGGGCTTTACACTTTGGGCGCCATTTAAGGAAACAACCAAGTACTTCCAGCCCTCAGAAAAGCAGTTTATGATCAATTACCGGGTTGAAAAACTGGATCAGCTGCTGTTGCAACTAAAAGCCGCCGGCATAACACCTACCGACTCCGTTGAAAAGGCCAGCTACGGGAGCTTTGTGCACCTCATGGACCCCGAAGGCAACAAAATAGAATTGTGGGAACCCAATGACGTGGAATATGCCCGGCTGGGGACAACGACAATCAAGTAGTAGTGTCTGCAATCGGACATTACTGCTTGCCTCGCATTCTAACATTTTGATAGTGAATTGACGACGCATAGTAAAAAATGCTGCCTGTTTGAATTATATTTGTCAAAAGCGACAGACAAATGGGTAAAGGACGGAAGGAAGCTCAAACAAAAACGATTGCTGCCAAATCTAACGATGGAGGCAGCTCCGCTTCAGAGTTTTCTTTGAGTAGCCTGCCTGGCAAAAAAACATTGGTCATCCTGCTGGTCGTTGTCAGTTTTCTGTTGTATTCCGGTTCTTTTAAAAACGGATTCACGCTTGATGATCCTTTTGTAGTTTCTGCAAATAGCTATGTGGCAAGGGGCATGGCTGCAATTCCCGACCTCTTTAAAACAACATTTTACCAGGGGTTCATAAGGCTGCCCTATGATAGTTATCGCCCGCTGCCACTTATTACCTTCGCCATCCAATATCAATTGTTTGGTCCCGAGGCTACCTCCTTCCATGTTGTGAATGTCTTGATCTATGCGCTTTGCGTTGTGGCGCTCTTTCTTTTTCTCGCGTGCCTACTGGGCAATAACAATACAGGGCTGGCACTTGTAACAGCACTGTTGTTTGCGGTTCATCCTATTCATACGGAGGTTGTAGCCAACATAAAAGGGCGCGATGACTTACTTTGTTTTCTTTTCGCTTTTTCATCGCTTTATTTGCTTGCGCGGTATTTATCAGAGCGCCAGCTAAAGTGGCTTGCAGGTGGTACATTCTGTTTTTTTCTATCACTGCTTTCCAAAGAATCTTCTATCATATTTATTGTATTTGCGCCGTTGCTCTTCTGGTTTTTCGGAATGGGTGAGCAAAAAGAACTTATTAAAATTGGTGCCTCATTGGCATTGGGCGCTGGGGTGTATTTGCTAATCAGATTCGTTGTGCTGAATGCAAACAATGCCAATCATTCCGGCGCATTCGACTTTATTGAAAACCCGCTTGTTCATGCAGGCTTTGCTGAGCGTGCAGCGACAGGTTTTTTGTCGGTTGCACTGTATTTGAAGTTGCTCGCCTTCCCGCATCCACTGGTCTGCATCTATGCTTACAACAGTTTTCCGGTGGTGAGTTTGGGCGATATCAGCGCGCTTTTTTCAATAGCCCTTTCCTTAGGGCTGGTAGTGCTGGCTATTATCAGGTTAAAAAAAGACAAGAAGGATATTATAGGTGTTGGTATTGTTTTGTTTCTGGCGCCTATGCTGGTTTACTCCAATATTCTTTTTCTTACCGGTGCCATATTTGCTGAGCGTTTCGCATTCTTTTCGTCGGCAGGGTTTTGTTTGGTGGTAGCCAGGGGCATACAGATGTTTGTGCAGCAAACAGAAAAAAACGATACCCGTTTTCTTTTGAACAAAAATACGTGGCTCCTGCTGGCACCGGTGCTGGCTTTGTTCGCATTCCTTTCTGTGGGGCGCATTTCAGACTGGCAAGACAATGCAACACTATTTAAAACTGACCTTGAAAAAGCACCGGAGAATGCGCGGTTGAACTTTTACTACGGCAACGAACTTGCAACAACCGCAGTACTTGGTGCTAATAATAATGGCGCTGCACCTGCCCAGCTGCAGAGCGCGCTACCCTACCTGAGGAAGGCCATAGCACTCTACCCTCATTATTTTGCAGCGCATCAGTCGCTGGCATCGGCATACTTCAACTTAGGGGAGTTTGACTCCAGCATCACCCATATGCAACTTACCCTTGCCGATGACCCCGGGAGCTATAACGCGGTAACCGGACTCGCAGCCGCATACTACAACAAGCAGGACTACCCACATGCCGGCGATGTTTACAAAAAATACTTTAAAATGATCGCCGGCAACCCGGAGCAATTGCAGTATTTCGGGTTTACCTACCTGTTTCAGAAAAAGTACGATTCGGCAATCATTTACTTCCGGCAGTCACTGGCGATAGACCCGACACAGCTACCGGCAATGGATGGTATGGCGGGTTCTTTCAAGGCACTGGGCAATGTTGACTCGCTCAACAAGTATCAGAATATGGTGCGCTTGAAAGACCCGGGTTATATAGCGCAGTAAGGGAGGTGAGGAGTGGTGATATCAGACCGAGAATCTAATTAACACTACTTTAAAAACAAGTTTTACTTTATCCATATTTGTCAAATATGGACAAAGCCGTAACTTTGGTTATCAATGTTAGTGCTATGAATGTCAGTTTCACAAGTAAACAGGAAAAATATATTGCGGATCAGTTGTCGAGCGGTGATTTTCAGAATGCGTCTGAAGTTGTAAGAGATGCACTGCGACTCCATGAGCTTTTCAGAAAGCGTGTATTGGACGAATTGAGAGCCGAAATAGACAAAGGCTGGGACGGCCCAACAAGTGAGCGCAGCGTAAAGGATATTATCAAGGCTAAAGCAAACAAATAGCCGATGGGGTCAAAGGAATATTCATACAAACTCTCTCAGGCAGCAGACGAAGACCTACAGGAATTTTTTGGTTTGTTCTGCACTCATCCACGTACGGGAAGACGAAGAAATGAAATAAAGAAGCGATTAAGAAGTAGTTCTTATGAAAGTGATATCGTGTTTTACAGAACAATTGAAAAACAAATAACGATAGTACGCGTATTGCATGCAAGCCGTGATGTTCCCAGATTTCTTTAGCTGTTTGCTTTGGTGAATAGCAGTTGGTGATGTGAGGCATTAAGAAATTTTAAATGAAATGTAACCTTCGTTATGTACTGAAACACCTATAGATTGTAAAGCCACCCAAAATCAAATATTTATGAGTACTTCAGTTCACATTGTCACCAACAAAAACGAAAAACTTTGCTATTTGACGGAATCTATGTCTGCCGCTGGACTGGAATTCGAACAGGTAAATTATTCCGATGAGGACATCCTGATTTATCTTTACCAGCGTTCGACGAGGGGTATCGAAATTACAAAGGAGGATTTTGGGTTTAGTGTTAGAATTCCTTTCTTTGCGAATGAAGCGGATTACAGTCTATTTCAGTTTGCAACAGAATTTCTATCGAAAGCCCTCGATGCCGATGTAATTAATGACGATGAGGAACCAGCTGATTTGAACTTGTTCTTTGCTCCATTTAGCATTAAAAACGTTTTGTCAGCGGAGGTTGAAATATTGCAGGAACAAATTGCAAAGGGTAATGATATTGAATTGCCGGGTCCTATTCGCGATTTGAAGATTGGCCGATGGCTTAGGGAGCAACTCGAAAAATTTGTCGCCCCAAACGATTTTGCCAAAGAACTCACACGTAGAATGTTGATGCTGCAATATCCACCTGAGGAATTTGCGACGTTTTCTAACCTGATGAGGACGAGCGAAAAAACTGGGGATGAGCGATATCTGCAAGTAATTACCAACGAACGTAATACAGTGATTGAAAAAGTTGATGAGTATGCTATTCCCAACCCAACAGGAAGAACAATTTACCTTGACCCAAAACAACTGTATCAGTTCATTCCCGAACAATGGATGCGTATTGACGAGAATGTGATCCTTGCTTCAGTATTGCCGGAACCTGAATGGCAAAAATACTGCGATACTATCCAGCATTAGTAGCATAAATTCAGATGTTGCAACGGCAGGCGATGTCTCTCACCAATCAAGCGACAATAGGAGCAATTTTCCAGAATGGGATGGTGTGGCATTTATAGCGTGGCGGGCACGAAAAAACAAAGCCCATCCTTCTAATACCAACGCAACAATCAAACAAACCTGGCGCGCAAGCAATCAACTAAAGCCAATACATCTGCTTCGGTGTTGTAAAAATGCATGCTGACTCTTAACAGGCCGTTGCGATGGGTAACAACGATGTTGTGTTTTTCTATCCATTCGCCGAGGCCGTTTTCATCCTTTAACAGCACTATTGGGCACCTGTTGCTCATGGAGTGATTTCCGAGTATGGATATGGGCAGGGGTTCTATACCACGAAGGAAAAGCTGCATCAGGCTGTGGTTGTGGTGTTGCAATTGTTGCATGCCTATTTTGTTCTTAGCCTCAATGGCTGCTTCCAGCAACAGAAGCCCGTACATATTGGGAGAGCCGGGCTCGTAGCTTGCCGCAGAAGGACCGTTTGTATCTACCGCGCGCACTTTATCGGTGTGATAGCCGCCCACAACCGGCGGATACATTTCCAGGAACTTGTTTCCTACATAAAGAATACCGGTGCCAAACCCGGCATTCATCCACTTGTAGTTGCTGGCTGCCAGCACATCGATATGGAGTTCGTTGAGGTCTATAACATTTGCCCCAATTGACTGGGTGGCATCTACAAAAAACAATACACCATTCTGGTGGCATAAGTCGCCAACAGCTTTGAGGTCCAGCGTATAGCCGGAGCCCCATTGTACATGGCTGAGGGCCACAATGTCAACGCGCCTGTTTACTATGGCGTCAGTGATAAGCTCAAGGTTTATGTTAAAGTCATCAGGGGCATCAACCCAAGTGATAGGGAATTTATTAATGGTAAACGGTTGCAACAGGGAAGGGAAATCGTTATTGAACAACAGCACGCGCTCATTGCCCGTGAGCGACTGCACCACTCCGTTCATGGCCCAGGAAAAATTAGGGACGAGCGCAATGTTTTTCTCCTCCGCGCCTATAAAGTTGGCAGCGGTATGCCTTATGCTGCCTTCATCATGCTGGGCCCACTGTTCAGAATATCTGCTGCTGTTGTGTGCAAAATCAGCATAGAGCTTGTTAGCGGCTTGCAATGTCTCGGGTGCAATGAGCCCGCAGGAAGCAGTATTAAGGTAGATGGATGTTGCCATATGTCTAAGGTAGGGTTTTCGGTTTACGAAAAAAAGAAAGCATTGTTGGAAACTATAAAACGAAAAATTCAGGACCTCGCGAACGTTAATAGGGGGCCGATATCTCCCTGGTCGGCAGCTTTTATTGCTATCAAATAATTTGCTCGAGAATTGCCCTGCTTTATCAAATCGGCTGCCCCCCAGGTGAACACTGGCCGTTTGAAAACCTGCTCAATAATGATGTCTGCCATCAGCCGGCTGTGTCGCCCATTACCGTTAGGAAAACAATGAATAGAAACCAGCCGGTGTTTAAACCTAAGCGCCAGCTCATCAGGTAAGTAGGTATCATTTTGCACCCAAAACTTCGCATCGTCTATCAGCGCACGCAACTCTGCAGGAATCTGCCATTTATCGACGCCAATATTCTTATTGGTTTTTCTAAAAATCCCTGCCCACCGCCATACTTCACCATACATTTTTACGTGCAGCCTTTGTATAAACGCTTCACTAAAAATCACGTCGGATTTAAACGACCGCTTCATAGACCATGAAATCGCCTTTTCAATGTTCTGCTGCTCAAATTCATCGAGTTCGCCACGGGTAGCAACTACCCGAATCAATAACCCCTCCCTTTCATCTTCGTCAAGCGGAGTCTGGCCATCAATATACTGTAAGTCTAATCCCATAGTGTTTTGGGCATTTCACGTTTTATCGCATCAATTTGTTCTTCTATCGCGTGTTCTATGCGTTCCGGGGTGTTTTCCTGCGCTTCCAGTTTCATAGTATTTGAAGTCCTCATTACTATTTGCCGCGCCAGTTCTCTTGCTTTTTTCTCAATAAGTGCATCGAGGGTTCCATCTTCGGGAACGAAGCCGTAAACTAATTTCATATCCAGCGATTTTGCCACTTCTCTCAACGATTTAATGGTAATGGAACCATCAATTTCGCGACTTTCCCGGTCGTGAACCCCCTGCCTGGTAATGGAGAGTTTATTGCCCAGTTGGCGGGCACTAATACCAAGTGCCAGTCTTACAGCCATAATCCAACCGGTTGCCGGCACGGCAATATTTTGTAGATGTGCGATTTGTCGCATCTTTCCATCCAGCTGCTGAATTTGTAATGTTTTCCTACTCATAGCAAGCTATTACTTTACTTTTACATCACAAATGTAAAGTTATTACCTGACAAAAACAAAATTTTAGCAAGTTATACCTTTACAAAAATGCATGAGCAAGTAATTTCATATACTCCAATATCCCTACTGCCCCATAACTTCCCTGCGATGCGAGCGCCCCCAGAGGCGCATTTCGTTGATGAGGCGCTCGAGGGAGTGGCCATGAGGGGTGAGTTCGTATTTTACAGTAACCAAGCGTTAGCAGGTTGCACAATAGAGCTCAAACAAAAAGAGGTGGCCCGTTGAAAGGCCACCTCATTATTAAAATTCACAGTAGTAGTTATTTCGCAAGGTCGAAGCGGTCAAGGTTCATCACCTTGCTCCAGGTTGCAACAAAATCATGCACAAATTTCTCACCAGAGTCTTCGCTGGCGTAAACTTCGGCTATTGCACGGAGCTCTGAGTTAGATCCGAAGATAAGGTCAGCACGAGTTCCGGTCCATTTTACAGCACCTGTTTTGCGGTCGCGACCTTCGAACACATCCTGAGCATCGCTGGTACTCTGCCACGTTGTGCCAAAGTCAATGAGATTCACAAAAAAGTCGTTGGTAAGTGTTTCAGGTCGGTTGGTAAATACGCCATGTTTGGACTGGTCGTAGTTGGTATTCAGCACCCTCATTCCACCCACAAGCACTGTCATTTCCGGCGCGGTAAGGTTCATGAGCTGCGCTTTATCCACCAGCAATTCTTCGGCTGTCACTTTGTGCCTTGGTTTGAAGTAGTTGCGGAAACCATCAGCAGCCGGCTCCAGTATAGAAAACGATTCCACATCGGTCAGCTCTTGAGTTGTGTCGGCACGACCGGGCGTAAAAGGTACTTTCACATTATGGTCGGCATTTTTAGCTGCCTGCTCTATGCCTGCACATCCTGCCAGCACTATAACATCGGCGAGCGAAACCATCTTGCCGATGGTCTGGGCTGCATTAAACTCTTTTTGAATCGCTTCGAGTTTAGCCAGTATGCCAGAAAGTTGTGCAGGGTTATTCACTTTCCAGTCCTTTTGAGGGGCAAGGCGTATGCGGGCACCGTTGGCACCACCCCGCTTGTCCGAGCCGCGGAAGGTAGAAGCAGATGCCCATGCGGTAGATACTAACTGCGCAACGGAAAGACCTGAAGCAAGAATTGTACTTTTCAGAGCCTCTGTATCACTTTCGTCAATCAGTTTGTGGGTAACGGCAGGTATGGGGTCTTGCCATATCAGCGGCTCAGCAGGCACTTCGGCACCGAGGTAGCGAATATAGGGGCCCATATCACGATGCGTAAGCTTAAACCATGCCCGCGCAAATGCATCAGCAAACTCAGCCGGATTTTCGTAAAAATGTCTTGATATCTTTTCATAGGCCGGGTCCATTCTCAGGGCCAGGTCGGTAGTGAGCATAAATGGAGCATGGTGTTTTGCAGGGTCGTGTGCATCAGGCACAAGTCCTTCGCCTGCATTGTTTTTAGGCTTCCATTGGTGTGCTCCTGCCGGGCTCTTAGTCAGCTCCCATTCGTAGCCAAAAAGGTTTTCAAAATAGTTATGACTCCACTTTGTAGGGGTTGTGGTCCATGCGCCTTCAAGGCCGCTGGTTATGGTATTGTCACCGCTTCCTGTTCCAAAAGTATTCTTCCAGCCAAGGCCTTGTTGTTCTATACCTGCGGCAGCCGGTTCGCGGCCCACAAACTTACCGGGGTCAGCAGCACCATGTGTTTTACCGAAGGTATGCCCCCCGGCTATTAGTGCCACTGTTTCTTCATCATTCATTGCCATTCGGCCGAAGGTCTCTCTAATATCGCGCGCTGAAGCAAGTGGATCAGGGTTTCCGTTAGGGCCTTGGGGGTTTACATATATCAATCCCATCTGCACAGCTGCCAGGGGATTTTCGAGCTCTCGGTCGCCGGTGTAGCGTTGGTCGCCCAGCCACTCTTTTTCCGAGCCCCAGTACACGTCTTCAGCAGGTTCCCACACATCGGCACGGCCACCACCAAAGCCAAAGGTTTTAAAGCCCATAGATTCAAGCGCGCAATTGCCGGTAAGTACCATAAGATCGGCCCATGAAATCTTCCTGCCATATTTCTTTTTAAGCGGCCACAGCAGCAGGCGTGCCTTATCGAGGTTGGCATTGTCAGGCCAGCTGTTGAGTGGTGCAAAACGCTGCATACCTTGTCCGGCACCGCCGCGACCATCAGAAATGCGGTAGGTACCGGCACTGTGCCACGCCATGCGGATAAAGAATGGCCCGTAATGGCCATAGTCGGCAGGCCACCAGTCTTGTGAAGTGGTCATCAATTCAACAATATCTTTCTTTAAAGCATTTAAATCAAGACTTTTGAACTCCTCAGCGTAGTTAAATTCTTCACCCATTGGGTTTGATAGTGCTGAATGCTGACGGAGGATGTTCAGTTTTAGCTGATTGGGCCACCAATCCCGATTTCTCGTTCCACTGCCTGCACTTTCTTTTAAAGCGCCACCATGAAACGGGCACTTACTTACGGCATTACCGCCGGCTGATGCGTTGTTTTCCATATCTTATGACTTATATTTCGTTTAGTCTTGTGAAATTATGATAATTTCCTTTCAATTATCTAAAGGTACCGAATAGAAAATATCTATGAACCGATTAAGGAAATAAACCGGTTGGTTAAATCAAAAAGTGTTTCTTTTTCGATTGTAAGATGGGCCATTTCTGTTTGTTTTCAAGCTAAATAATGTGGGTAACAAAATTATTTGAGTGCACAGGTAAGACCCCGAAATCTTTTGGAGTGCTGCAAATTGCTCCGCTAAGGTAAAGGTACTTTGCCTGTGAGTGCGCAAGAGCGTGATTAACAAGTAAATGATGCAAGTTATACCGGCAATAGTGTAACAAAGGCCTGCCCTATCTCTCCCAACTTTGTACTGTTATTGAAATTCATCGGTAACACAAAGTCTTTACAATGCCACACGATAATGGAAAACACCATCATAAAGGTGAAGGGATTAAATTGATAGGAATACCGGTAGAATTGATAGACATGATGATACCGGGCGCAGCCGACCGACTGGAAGCTACAACTGAGATTGATACAGAAGGGCCTATGCACAAACAGGTGTTTAGCGCATTGGTGCTGAACCGATTATACAACCTGGTACACACCATAGAAAAGCATACCGAAAAAACCTTTAAGCTACAGGAAGGTTATGAGCTGATGAAGGAAAAAGGCAAGGAAGAAAAAGCTATAGCAGTGGCAGTGCCTATAAACGTAGGCAGCGATCTGGAAAAGAAACAAATTGCTGATGCCATAGCGCATGCGCCGGAGCACGAAGCACTTGTTTATGCTATGAGTTTGCAAGCTTTAGAGTGGGCCATTAAAACTATGACCACCCATGCCACGGAAACCAAAAACAAAGGCCAACACAATTAAATGAAACCGGGGCATTCAGCCACAAGCATTTAAGACGACAAGTAAAGTAAAACACGACCGTACTTTTTTTAATGCAACACGCAGGGCGGGAGGGAGCATACTTCCTGCTTTTGCTGTTGCCACAGAAGTTTCGGAAAACAACATTTTAGTACTGGCAGCCTACAAAAAAGAATTCAATGAAAATATTAATGGTACTGACCTCTCATGGAGATTTAGGTAATACCGGCAACAAGACCGGATTTTGGGTGGAGGAATTTGCAGCACCCTACTATGTACTTGCTGATGCCGGTGCGGTAATAACTATTGCATCACCTATGGGCGGGCAACCCCCAATAGACCCAAAGAGCGAAGAAAGCCAGGCACAAACAGCTGCAACCGGCAGATACTATGACGACCAGAAACTGATGGCTAAAGTAGCCGATACGTTTAAACTCAGTGAGATCGTCGCTTCAGAATATGATGCAGTTTTTTATCCCGGCGGGCATGGTCCATTGTGGGATTTGGCGACGGACAAAACATCTATTGCACTGATAGAAAACTTCTTTAACGATCAGAAACCGATTGCTTTTGTTTGTCACGCCCCGGCAGCTTTGCTTCATGTACAAGCGGAAAATGGCAAACCATTGGTAAAAGGAAAAAGGGTAACTGGTTTCTCTGATAGTGAAGAAGAAGCAGTGGGCCTGACGAAGGTTGTCCCGTTTTTGCTTGAAGACGAACTGAAAAAGCTGGGTGCACATTATAGCAAGGGAGCCGACTGGGGTAGCTACGTGGAGCAGGACGGGCTGCTCATAACGGGCCAAAACCCGGCCTCATCGGCGGCAGTGGCTGAATTGCTGCTGAAAACATTGATTGGCGAAAAATAATGGAAATTGAGTACTGGCCGGTATCAAAACCAACAACAGTACAAGTAAGGCTAAAAACAAAATTTATGACTAAATCACTTTCAGGGTATAGGTTACTTTTTGCAGTGCCACTGGTTGCACTGCAAATATTTGCGGGAAGTTGCAGCAATAGTGCATCGAAACCAAGCCAACTTACTATCGACTCTTTAAGGAGCCAGATAGCACAACTCACCAGTGGCAACGATTTGATAACAGGTTACCTGGCCAAATTTGACACGCTTGACTATACCGTGTTCAGCAATCAACAATGGACAAGGTTACATGAAAGCCATGCCAACGAAGTGAAGGTGAATTGGCCCGACGGCCACTCCACCGTGGGTATTGAGCGACACATCGCTGACCTGCGCGCTATGTTCACCTATGCACCAAATACCAACATAAAACAGCACCCTATCCGCTTCGGAAGTGGCAACATGACTTGTGTAGTAGGTGTGATGACCGGTACGTTTACGGCCCCAATGGCTGTTGGCATTGGTAAGTTCATTCAGCCCACAGGCAAATCCTTTTCCCTGCCTATGTGTACGGTAGGAATATGGAAAGATGGTGTGATGGTGGAAGAGTATCTTTTTTGGGACAACCAGTCTTACATGAATCAAATTGGCCTCGGTAAAGAAAACGACTAACTATGTTTTACGAATATTATTACTGGGGAATGAGCCTCTTGTGGTGGCCCATATGGCTGGTGTTATTGATCTGGATATTTGTGCTTCCTTACGACATTCCAGGGCAGCGAAGAAGGAAAAACAGCCCGTTGGATATCTTAGACCGCCGACTCGCAAACAAAGAGATAAGCCCGGAGCTTTATGAGAAAATGAAAGTTGTGCTTCAAAGCGATTTACCCATTCAGGACCGCTTGTAACTTGAAAGGTAATGCTCCCCGAAAATTCAGTTATGGAACTTGGAACACAGATAATTTGGCTGTTTATGCTGGCTATGCCCGTAGCTTGCGTGGCCTGGACCGTTACTCACGAAGAGGTATTCAGGGAGCCCAGAAACTACTGCGCAGGTAGAAGCCAAACCGGTAGAACGATTGTCGAACGAAAGTTCTTCTACCTGTTCACATGTGAGTATTGTTTCAGCCATTATGTAGCGGCACTGGCACTGGTGCTTACCGGATATAAGTTGCTGATGGCGGACTGGCGGGGTTACCTGATAGCCGGTTTTGCCTTGGTTTGGGTAGCAAACATCTACATGAGCCTGTTCGGGCTTATCCGGCAAGACCTCAGTAAATGGAAATTAGAAAACAGAGAACTCACTAACCGAAATGAAAAAAAAGAGCACAACTATTAAAGCAGAAAACGAATTTAATGCTCGCTCCCTAACTCCAAAATTTTATACACGCCATTATGCTTATTTATAAAGACTCAGAGCCTTACAAAAGAGACAACCGCCCCATCCATTTCATACTCCTTGGCATCTGCGTAGCTATAATTGGCGTCGGTGTGCTGCTCTGTTTCTATTTGTAGAGGGGCTTTGGCTTGCTATCCGTTCTCTTGCCTGTGCCTGAATGGTTTTGAAATTTTGTGCCACAGAAACCTGCAGATCTGCTTTACCAGGTTCACCCTTTTGTAAGTTACAACGGTAGTGTAACCACCTGTTTTGAAGTAGGAATTGCGCACATTTTCCGGCATATAAATCGTGTGCTCGGGCAGGTGCTCCACATAAAACCTGGTCATAACAATTTCCTTATTGGTTATGGCTGTGTCAATTGTTACATCTTCGATATAATAGTGATTGGAGTCCGACATAAGCGCATGGTATACATTTTGCGTAAGTGTAACAGTTGCTCCCTTTAAACTATCAGGTATATCAATAATGAACCGGCCATTTTTATCGGTCGTGCCGCAATAGGCTGTTCCTTTTATGAAAACATCTATCCCGGGAATGGGCACTTGCGCATCGTTGTCGATTATTAAACCCTTTATCAATGGTGGTGCAGGAGCTTTCCCCTTGTTGTTTACTGCATGGTGACTCACGTTTTTGTGTGTCTTTTTTACCTGTTGTGCGAAAGCGGATACTGATAAGGTTTGCAGCATCATAAACCATGCAGCCGTGCGGCTGTATATTCCTGAATGTGCAGCATTTGCGGCCGGTTGAGCTTCGAATGAGCGGCTGAGCTGGGTGCTGCTAAACC
>CAILMA010000275.1 GCA_903835145.1 uncultured Bacteroidota bacterium | reverse complement strand
GTAAAGGGACTAATGGAGCTTCGCGATGAAGGGAAGGAGGAATTTCGGATGGCCGGGGTTTTGAAAGCGAAGGGCATTACGGGTACGTTTACTGCGAGGGTACACCCCGGCCGGGAGACCCAGCAAATGGCAAGAATTGCTTATTTTTCTAACAACAGCTATTACTACTGCTCCCGCGACAATGCCCCTGATGAAGAGATATTGAAAGAAATGCGCCGGTACAAAGTGAAATATTTTGTTAGTCGTAGCACTGCACCAATCGTTTTCAAGGACGAGGCAGGCAATCCATTTCCTGAAATTGATCTCGGGGCAGGCAATCCTATTCATATGTTCATTGTAAATCCCTAAATCTATTTAGGGGCTTGTGTCAGTCGTTTTCTAATTTGTCTCATTCAGGGACTTAGGACCGGATGCCAGGTACCAATTACTTAGTACTATTTTTCAATAACCTGCCGATGCTATGTACTATGTACTAAATTAAATACCTTTGCGCCCGGATTTAAAAACAACTTTAACATGTCTTCAACAAAAATTCAGGAATTATTAGGCGACAAAGCCGAATACTACTTAGGCCATACCTGCCATACCATTGACAAATCGTCCATCCATATCCCATCATCTTCGCATCACGAAAATGTTTGGATGCATTCTAACCGCAATTTGCAGACTATCCGCAGCATTCATGCTCTTTCAAACCATGGTCGTTTGGCTGGTACAGGTTATGTTTCTATCCTTCCGGTAGATCAGGGTATTGAGCACAGTGGCGGCGCATCGTTTGCACCAAATCCTATTTATTTTGATCCTGAAAATATTGTGAAGCTTGCTATTGAAGGCGGTTGTAATGCAGTTGCATCCACTTACGGTGTTCTTGGTTCAGTAGCGCGTAAATATGCTCATAAAATACCATTTATTGTAAAGATAAACCACAACGAGTTCATCTCTTACCCTAATAAGTTTGACCAGATCATGTTCGGCACTATTAAAGATGCATGGAACATGGGTGCTGTTGCCGTTGGTGCAACCATTTATTTCGGTTCTGACGAGAGCGCACGCCAGATAGTAGAAGTGGCCAAGGCTTTTGAATATGCGCACGAGCTGGGTATGGCTACAGTATTGTGGTGCTACCTCCGCAACAGCGGCTTTAAGAAAGACGGTGTTGATTACCATGCGGCTGCCGATCTTACCGGTCAGGCCAATCACCTTGGGGTAACGCTTCAGGCTGATATCATCAAACAGAAATTGCCAGTGAACAATGGTGGTTACAACGCTGTTAATTTCGGTAAAACAAGCAAACTCGTTTATGAAAAACTGACAACAGATCACCCTATCGACCTTTGCCGTTACCAGGTTGCTAACTGCTACATGGGCCGCGTTGGTTTGATAAACTCAGGTGGTGAGTCAAAAGGCGCAACCGATATGGCTGAAGCAGTAATGACAGCAGTTGTAAACAAACGTGCCGGTGGTATGGGTCTCATCAGTGGTCGCAAGGCTTTCCAGAAACCAATGAATCAGGGTGTTGAATTGTTGAATACCATTCAGGACGTTTACCTTGATAACTCAGTTACAATCGCATAATAGCATTTTTATATTATATTTTTCAGGCTGTCTTTTCAGGCAGCCTGATTTTTTTTAGCCAGTTGCTGGTGGAAATTGGCTTTGTATTTATTAATAATTTAATATAAAAGTTTAATTTCGAAGCTAAAAAAGTATAACATGCCGTTTTCGACCCGCAAACCCGCAATTGAGCAGCGCCATCCAAAAAAAAATCGCGAAACAGCACACTACAAAATTGATAACTGCTAACTTTTACTATTTTTGTCTCCTGTCTAATATATTATCATGCACTATCGTAAAGTCAATAACATTGCCGGTTGGGTTACCTTCGGGATTGCTCTGTTCACCTTTTTAGCCACAATGGAGCCAACCGTGAGTTTCTGGGACTGCGGTGAGTTCCTATCCTGTGCTTACAAACTTGAAGTTGGTCACTCTCCGGGGGCACCATTTTTTATGCTCCTTCAGCGTTTGTTTGCCATTTTCTCAGGCGGTGGTGCTACTACTGGTGGGCCATCTACTACGGCTGCCATAGCTATTAACTCGCTTTCTGCACTTATGAGTGCGCTTACCATTATTTTCTTGTTCTGGACCATCACCCATTTTGCAAAAAGGTTGTTGGGTAACGGAAAGGAAGAACCAAACAATAACCAGACAGCCCTGATAGTAGGTGCCGGTTTGGTTGGTGCCTTGGCTTACACTTGGTCTGATACCTTTTGGTTCTCCGCTGTTGAGGCTGAGGTATACGCAACATCTTCTTTCTTCACCGCTATTACCTTTTGGGCGGTGCTTAAATGGGAAGATGTAGCCGATGAAAGACATGCTGACCGCTGGCTCGTGCTTATCTCTTATCTGGTTGGCCTTTCCGTGTGCGTGCACTTGTTAAACCTCCTTACTATTCCTGCGCTTGCAATGGTTTACTATTTCAAACGTTATGAATTCTCCTACAAGGGTATTTTCCTCGCATTTATTGCAGGTGTTGCATGCCTCGGTTTTGTTCAGTTTGGTGTTATCCAATACATCCCAAAGCTGGCTTCAGTGTTCGATGTTATGTTCACCAATGGTTTCGGTGCCTCTTTCGACACTGGTTCTCTGTTCTTCCTCGTGCTGTTAGCAGGCGTATTGGTGTTCGTTTTGATGTTCGCAAGGAAGAAGAACTACTATGCTTTGCATACTGCAATGCTGTGCATCATATTTGTAATTATAGGTTATTCAAGTTACGTTGTGGCTATCATCAGGTCTCGCGCCGATGTGCCAATTGACATGACTAACCCTGATAACCCAATCAGCTTCCTTGATTATGTAAACCGCGAGCAGTTTGGTCAGCAGCCTATATTCTTTGGCCCTTATTTCACCAGCCGTTATAGCGAACTGGATACCACTGGTGTACTTTATGCTCAGGTTAAGGTGAACGGAAAAGACCATTATCAGAAAGTGGGTACCAAGAAAATACCTGTTTATGAGTCAGACCAGACGCATTTCTTCCCACGTGTATGGGATCAGGAGGGTAACCACGTTAACTTCTACAAAAGCATGCTGAACCTGAAAGATGGCGAAGAGCCTTCAGCTTCTGATAACCTTACTTATTTCTTCGGCTATCAGATGAACTGGATGTGGTGGCGCTTCTTTATGTGGAACTTTGCTGGCCGCCAAAATGACCTCGAAGGTCAGCTTGACCCTCAGCGCGGTAACTGGATATCCGGTATCGGGCTCATTGATAACAACATCCGTGGCCTTGGTGATACGGAGAAAATGGGTGAAGGCTATACCCGCAATGGTGCCCACAATCGTCTGTATTTGTTACCTTTCATCCTCGGTTGTATTGGTATAGTTTATCAGTTTAACAGACATAAAAACGATGGTATTATCGTGTTGGTATTGTTCTTCTTTACTGGTGCCGCTATAGGTATATTCCTCAACATGAATCCGCTTCAGCCACGTGAGCGTGACTACGCATTTGCTGGCTGTACCTATACCTTTACCATATGGATAGGGCTCGGGGTTATGATGGTGAACGACTGGCTGCAGAAGTTCCTGAAATCACCTACAAGTATTTATGCCAGTACGGCGCTCTGCACGCTTGCGGTGCCTGTATTAATGGTGAAAGAGGAATGGGATGATCATGACCGTTCTAAAAAGACACTTGCCCATGATGTTGCTTTTAATACGCTTTCATCTTGCGCCCCGAATGCTGTGCTATTTACATTCGGCGATAACCAGACTTATCCGCTTTGGTATATTCAGGAGATCGAAGGATTCAGGAAGGACGTTCGTATCATCAACACCAGTCTTCTTGGTATCGATTGGTATGTAGATCAGCTCACTTATAAAATAAATGATGCTGATGCTGTGCCAATGATGTGGAAGAAGGAGCAATACCTTGGAGACCGTCAGAACTACATGCAGTACTTCGATAATCCGAGCCTGCCGGTACCTAAGAATCAGTACATAAACCTGATTGACATTTGTAACTTCATGAATAGCGATGACCCGAATTCAAAGGTTCATCCTTCACGTGGCGGCGATGTTAACTATATGCCGACGCGTAATTTCTACGTTCCGACTCCTGGTAAAGCTGAGTTGGTGGCAAAGGGCCTTGTGCCTGCAGCCGATACCAACCACATTATCACTGAGATGAAATTCGTTTATCCTAAGGAGACTGCTTATAAGAGCG
>CAILMA010000274.1 GCA_903835145.1 uncultured Bacteroidota bacterium | reverse complement strand
TACGACGCAGTCGGAGACTGGCGCCGAACGTTTTTTAATTTCTAAAACAGTGTTTGGTGTAGCCAAAAGCATTGCGCGCTCTGCGTAAGTTGCGGTGTTTTGACGGGCGTTGCAAACGCCGTACCGTGGCATCCCGGTTGCAAACCGGGGACGAGGTTTTGAGGGGTAAAGTGAGCGGCTTGGTGGGGACCTCACCCCAGCCCTCTCCGCAAGCGGAAGAGGGAGAATAATGTCTGCGGCGTGCCGCAGGGGCGTTGCAAATGCCGTGCCGTGGCATCCCGGTTGCAAACGGCCACGAGGTTTTGAGGGGTAAAGTGAGCGGCTTGGTGGTGGGACCTCACCCCAGCCCTCTCCGCAAGCGGAAGAGGGAGAATAATGTCTGCGGCGTGCCGCAGGGGGCGTTGCAAACGCCGTACCGTGGCATCCCGGTTGCAAACCGGGGACGAGGTTTTGAGGGGGTAAAGTGAGCGGCTTGGTGGGGACCTCACCCCGGCCCTCCCGCAAGCGGAAGAGGAAGAATAATGTCTGCGGCGTGCCGCAGGGGGCGTTGCAAACGCCATGCCGTGGCATCCCGGTTGCAAACGGGGACGAGAAAAAAGTTGCGCATTTTGCAATGCAGCTGGAGACTGATACCGAACGTTTTGGGTTGGGGATTTTCTTTGTTTTTTAACGCTTATTATTTTGCGGGGTACAGGAGACGGAAGGCATTGAAGACAGCCTGATGGGTGACTGTTGCGTGGTTTTCGGCGGGCAGGTAATCGAAATAGGTGGTGATATTTTTGGCCGGTGTATTTTTCAGGAGGTCGGCGAGCACGTTGGCCTCAACTTCCATAACGTGTGGTTTTTCTACTGGCGCAAGTCCTTCTTTCCCTACGCCAATATATACCTGAATGGGGCGATTAAAATTGGCCTGTAACACGGGTGCTTTGTACGTGAGCAACGAGCCATCGTCCCACCACAGGCTGGGGCTTATGATGATGTATTGGGTAAACAACTCCGGCTTTTTAAACAGAATTTCGGTAGCCACGAGGCCGCCAAGCGACTGGCCAATAATGGTTGTGGCAGGAGTGGTTTTGTACTTGCTTTGAATGAATGGCAGCAGGTCTTTTTCAATGAATGCAATAAACTTATCAGAATGGCCCGAAGTGGGGATAAGTTTTTTGTCGCCGGGTTGTGCGGATGGAAAGGTGAAATCGCGCTTGCGGTCGACATTGGCGATACCTACTACTATGGATTTGGGTATGCGGTTTATCCAGGGAAATGTATTGTACTGAACGAGGCCGACGATGTGAATAAAGTCTTCGTCGGCGCTGCCATCGAGCAGGTAGATAACGGGGTATCTTGTTGTGTCGGCGGGGTTGTAATCATCGGGCAGGTATATGTTTACCGTTCTGTTTTCAGCCAGCTGTGCCGAGTAAAAAGTAAGCGTTCGCCCGAGTACGAATGGCTTGTCGGTTTCTTTGTCGGGTGCGGGCCTGCTCTGCGCGGCAGCCTGCGCCGAGCACCATAAAAAAGCGATAAAGAAGACGGCATGGCGCATGGTTTGCAGTAGTTGGAGGTTATGGGGTTAAAGGGGGAGTGAACACGCATCAGCACTTCACAGTCTTTTTCTTTTTTCCGGTCTGGCCTTTGTCGGCTGCTTTCTGAATGTATGCGGAAGCGTCGGGGACTTTGCAGGCAGTGCCGTTGGCGTCTACCGTTACTTCGCCTATTTTTTTGGCAGTTGCTACGGCATCAGCTGTGAGGCTTGAGACGTAGGTACCGAGGGCTATAACAAAGCCGTTCATGGTTTGTTTTTCGCGGTTCTTAGCCTTGTGTATGTTTTTCTCTATTCTGGCGAGTAGTTTTTTCAGTGCGGCTGTATCGAGGTCTTTATCCTGGCGCAGGGCTACTATGCTGCTTAGTGTGCACCAGCCAGAGGCGGCGATGTGTTCGGTATCAGAGTCGATCCACTCCATAGCCATTTCAAGGCCAACGGGGCTGCCCGCTGCCACCCAGGGTACGGTGTATTCGCTTATGTTGTTAGACTCTGCCTTGATTGCCCAATCCTGAAGGTCGGCACGGGTCATGAGGGCATCGTCTGCTATGAGGCCGGCGAGGTACATGGCATCCGCATTGCCGGTGTTGTAAAGGTCTTTGGCGAGTTTGTAGTCTTTCTTTATTTTCTTCTCAATTGTTTTCAGGTGCTCTACTTTCACGCCGAAAAAAGGCTCTTTTACACCATGTTTCAGTAGTATCTTTTTTATGCTTTCGCTGCCTTTGCTTTCGAGCTCGGCCATTATTTCAGGTACCGTCATTGTGTGGAAGTTTTGAGGGATAAAAATAACTTATTTCTCCTGTAAATCGTAAGTTAGCCGGGGTGAATTTCATGGTTACATAAGTGCTACCTGCCGTTCAGTGACGCTATTAAAATCAAATCGATGACGAGCTTGCCCGGCGCGGTACTGTAGGTTATTCTTTGTTCGCGAAGAAGTGTAAAGTTGTTACGGGAAAGGGCCTCTATGAGGTATATGGCCTCGTGGTAGTTGATGTACATATCGTCTCCGGTGCTTGATTTTTGCCAGCCTGATGCGGTATGGTTGTCCTCCATAGTGCTGAGGTAGAGGACGCCACCGGGGGTAAGTATGGTGGCTGCATCTGCTATAAACTGAACGGCCTCTTCCCGCGTGAGATACGGGAGACAAAACCCACACATGACGCCGCTGTAAGGCCCCGGGAGGTTGGCAATGTAGCGGCAGTCCATAAGCCTGAAAGTAGCAGTGGGGTTGTTTTCTGCTGCCAATGCGAGCATATTTGGCGCAAGGTCGATGCCGGTTATCTGTAAGTCGGGGCGCAGCGCAAGCAGGCATTTGGTGATGTTGCCGGGGCCGCAGGCGACATCGAGAATGGTGGGATTGTTTGGAGGCAGGTGATTGCAAAACTCAGCGAACGAATCCTGATACATGGATTGATCCATGAACTTTTGCTGGTAGCCGACAGCATGTTTGTTGAATACGTTTATTGTGTTTGGGGTCTTGTCCATGATGCAATAAAAAAGGCGCTCCGCGTTTTTTGGGACGTAGGTTAAAGATATTGGATTGTGAGGGATTTTGAAACTGGCGGACGGGCGTATAAATAAAACAGGCCGGAATTTTTGGATTCCGGCCTGTTGGTATTTTAGGTTTAGATTTTCCCATTTTTTATTTCCTCAACTACCGCAGGGTCAAGTAATGTGGATATGTCCCCGAGTTGATCGAACTCTGACTCTGCAATTTTGCGGAGGATGCGACGCATTATTTTTCCGCTCCGTGTTTTTGGGAGACCAGATACGAACTGGATTTTGTCTGGTTTTGCTATTGCGCCTATCATGCGGGTAACGGTTTGCATAATGTCCTGGCGGGTGAGGTTTTCATCGCCATGGGTATTGCTACAGACAACGTAGGCATAAATACCTTGCCCCTTAACGTCGTGGGGATAGCCAACGACAGCGCTTTCAACCACACCTGCGTGCATGTTTATGGCATTTTCAACCTCGGCTGTACCTATGCGGTGGCCGCTCACATTCAGCACATCATCCACACGGCCGGTTATGCGGTAGTTGCCCTGCTCATCGCGGTAGCAGCCATCGCCGGTGAAATATAACTCGGGATAGGTAGCAAAGTAAGTGGTGCGGCAGCGTTCGTGATCGCCATATGTAGTACGAATGATAGACGGCCACGGGAATTTAATACACAAATTTCCGCTTACGTTGTTGCCGGTTATTTCCAATCCCTGCTCATCTACAAGCATGGGTTGAACGCCGGGCAGGGGCAATGTGGCGTAAGACGGTTTTGAAGGTGTAACGCCGGCCATATTAGAGATGAGGATGCCGCCGGTTTCTGTTTGCCACCAGGTATCAACAATAGGGCACTTGCCCTTACCTATGTTTTCAGAGAACCATTGCCATGCCTCTTCGTTGATAGGCTCACCTACTGAGCCCAGCACCTTGAGGCTACTGAGGTCGTGGTTCTGAAGCGGACCGAGGCCATAGCCCATGAGGCTGCGGATGGCTGTAGGTGCGGTGTAGAGGATATTGACGCGGAACTTGTCGACGATATCCCAGAAGCGCCCAGCATCGGGCCATGTAGGTATGCCCTCGAATATGAGCGATGTAGCACCAGCCCCGAGCGGGCCATAAAGAATGTAGCTGTGCCCGGTGATCCACCCGATATCAGCAGTGCAGAAGTGTATATCGCCGGGGTTGTATTGGAACACATTCACAAAAGAGTAGGTTGTGTATACCATGTAACCACCGCAGGTATGCACCACGCCCTTAGGCTTGCCGGTAGAGCCGGATGTATAAAGGATGAAGAGCGGGTCTTCAGCGTCCATTTCTACTGCGGGGCAATCGGGGTTGCCCATTGTTTCTACTTTATTGATTTCGTCTTCCCACCACACATCGCGGCCCTTTATCATGCTTATGGGTGTGTGGGTGCGGGTGAGAACGATAACTTTTTTCACGAAGCGGCATTGTACGAGTGCATCGTCTATTACGCCCTTGAGGGGTATGCTTTTATTGCCGCGGAAGGCTCCGTCGCAAGTGATAACGAAGTTGGCCTGTGCGTCCTGCAGCCTGTCGGCAATGCTCTGTGCACTGAAGCCACCGAATATTACGGAGTGTATGGCACCGAGCCTTGCGCAGGCAAGGACGGCAATGGCGAGCTCAGGCACCATACCCATGTATATGCAAACACAGTCGCCTTTTTTTACGCCATTGTTTTTGAGCACGTTGGCAAACTGCACAACCTTGTGGTGGAGGTCGCGGTAGGTAATAATACGGTGGTGTTCTTCAGGATCGTTAGGTTCCCATATGATTGCTGGTTTATTGCCGAGGGTGCCAAGGTGCCTGTCCAGACAGTTTTCGGTTATGTTGAGTTTGGCGCCTTTGAACCATTTTACATCGGGGTCTTTAAAGTTCCATTCGAGTACTGTATCCCAGCGTTTGCGCCATAAGAATGACGAAGCAACCTTTGCCCAGTAACCCTCGGGGTCGGCCACGCTTTTGTTCCAGGCATCCTGGTATTCGGTGGGTGTTTTGATTTGATATGGATAAGACATAAGCCTGATTTTAGCTTTTATTACACTGCATAGTTACAAATTCATTTACTATTGCCGATATGTTTTATGGCAAATTGTTAGGGTAATGCCAATCAGGCGCTGATGATGCTTTACTTTTTAAATCAGGAAAGATATTTCACAGTAGTTGTGAATCGGCTGGCGAAAACCCATAGCGGTGATATACCGAGAAATACGCCGTGTAATATGGCGCGCGGCAACGCCAATGTCAGGAACTTAGCAAGCAATAATTTCGCCCTTTCAGAGGACTTGATTTTTGACGGGCGTTGCAAACGACATGCCGGGGCATCCCGTTTTAATTGCAATCGCCGCCGGGAGTACAAACGTCACCCTCGATGGTTTCAACGGATTGCAGGGGTTTATTCTGAGCCCATTCGGTGAACGATTTTTTGATGGTGTCTAAAAATACACTTGTATCCTGAGCGCCCGAAACGGCATACTTTCTATCGAATACAAAAAACGGAACACCTCTCACGCCGAGTTGCATGGCTTCGTTGATGTCCTCCTCCACTTCGGCGGCATAGGTTTGCTGGTCGAGCATCCGGCGGGTTTCCGCAGCATTTAAACCTATTGTTGTGCCAAGCTGCACAAGGGTTTCGGTATCATCGATATTTTTGCCATCAGTAAAGTAGGCTTTGAACAATTGTTCTTCGGCAGCGTCCTGAACGTTGTGGTGTTTTGCAAGGCGGCCATACTGGTGTGCTTTAAAAGAATTGGCAGGTACGGCGGTATCGAAGTTGTACGTGAGTCCGGAAGCTTTCGCCATTTGGGCGACCTGATTATTCAACCCCTTAGCCTGCTCAAGACCCATGCCTTTATGATCAGCAAGGAACTGGTGAATTGATTTGCCGGGGGAAGTAACCATATCAGGAGCGAGCTGGAAACTTTTCCATTCGATCTGCACGTCGCTGCTGTTAGGAAATTGTGCGAGGGCGGCTTCGAATTTGCGTTTCCCGATGTAGCAGAACGGACACATTACATCGCTCCAGATTTCAATTTTCATTTTAAAGTAAGTTGAGGTGTAAAATTACGGAATATCCGCTGGCCGTGATATTCAGGAGCTCCAATGGACTGAAATTGAAGGGGAATTGACTAAATTGCATGACGATGGTGCTGGTGGCATGGAATTAATAGTCAGTATATTAAGCATAGTATTTTGGATGATATATTTTTTAATAATAGCGTAATCAGAATCATTTAACATGTGGATTGCCTGTACTTTACTAACATTGCAAAGCCCAAAAATAAGCGGTAAAAAATCGATAATTAACACAATTTCAACGATATGAGTAACGAAAATGCTATTTTATTTAGCCCATTTACACTGGGTAAATTGCAACTGAGCAACCGGGTGGTAATGGCCCCGATGACCCGCAGCCGTGCGATAGGCAATGTGCCGAATAGCCTTATGGCGGAATATTATGCCCAACGTGCGAATGCAGGACTTATTATAACTGAGGGTACCTCTCCGTCGCCAAACGGGCTTGGTTATTCCCGCATACCGGGTATGTATAGCGATGAGCAGATAAAGGGCTGGAAAGCCGTTACAGATGCCGTACATGCTAAGGGAGGCAAAATTTTCATTCAGCTGATGCATACCGGGCGTGTAAGCCACGGGCTAAACCTGCCAGCTGGTGCAGAAGTAGTAGGGCCATCGGCTGTAGCTGCTGCGGGTGATATGTGGACTGACGCGCAGGGCATGCAGCCTATGCCAGTACCAAAAGAAATACCAACAGGTGAAATAGTGAAGACGATAGGTGAATATGTGCACAGTGCTAAAGCCGCTATAGAAGCGGGTTTTGACGGTGTGGAAATACATGGAGCGAATGGATACCTGCCCATGCAGTTTTTGAGTCCTGGCAGCAACAGGCGTACCGATGAATATGGTGGCAGTTATGAGAACCGCAACCGTTTTGTGCTGGAATTGGCAGCTGCAGTGGTTGCTGCTATAGGTGCCGAACGCGTTGGTATAAGGCTTTCGCCATTCAATAAATTTAATGACATTACCCCCGACGAGCAGGAAGAAGCGCAATATCTTGCCCTTACCGAAGGGCTTAAGAAAACTGGAATAGCATACATACACATGCTGACCTTTGCCATGCCTGTAGCCATGATAGGCAATATGAAGGAAGCTTTCGGTGGTACTTTTATACTTAATGGTGGATATACTGCGGCACGTGCTGCAGGAGATATAACTGCCGGCAATTGTGAGCTTGTTTCCTTTGGTAATGCGTATATCAGCAATCCGGATCTTGTGCATCGTATGGAAACAGGAGCAGAGCTGGTTGCTGCTGACCAGAGTACTTTTTATACGCCAGGTGAGAAAGGGTATACTGACTATCCTGCTCTTTAAGTTTAGAACGATACGATATTTATGAAAGGCCCATTCTTGTAAAAGGATGGGCTTTTTTGTTGTGTTTTGTTGGAGGTAGCTCTATGTGGCAAAATCGCGCAAATCAGGAGATTTGCGGCCGTGGCGACGTAGTCAGAGACTACGCCGAACTGTTTGGTGCGGAGACGCAAGCACTGCGTCTCTACCGGGAGGGGATTTTATAAATAGTCGTTTTGTTTGGTGATGCGGGCAAATCAGGAGATTTGCGGCCGTGGCGACGTAGTCAGAGACTACGCCGAACTGTCTGGTGTGGAGGCGCAAGCATTGCGTCTCTACTGGGAGGGGATTGTTGGTGTTTTTATGATGTGGGCTACCCTTCTTTTATTTCGTAGTTTTAGGATTGAAAATCTATAGAACATGGATAAAAAAATGCTGGCAAAGTGGGGTGTTTTGTTGTTGGTATTTTTTGTGATATCCGGTTCCTTGGTGTTTGGAAAAGGCAAGTCGAAAAAGGAGAAAGAGAAAAATTTTATTCAGTTGCTGAATAAGCCCCGGCAAGACGGAGTAGCTAAAATAAGACTGGACGGTATATACCAAAACATAACACTGCGGCATTTGGAAGACAGCGATTTGTATGCTGCACGTACCATACCGCCATCGCATGGTTTCTTGCAGCATAAACATGATACGATACACCTTGGAAATATGCCTGACCCGGAACGAGTGGTATTGCCTTTGGTTTTTTTCAAGAATGGGATTTGTGCTACATCGAGTATAGATTTATTCAAGCAATACGGACGCTTCGAAAATTGCTATGAGCAGAGTAAGGCCTTCCTTAACTGGGGCACTTATGAAGTGACCGGAGACACCATTCATGCCCTGATATTTGTTGCCTATGGCTCTTATGGACCGGGGTACCGGATCACTTACTTTACCGGACAGATAAAAAACAAAGACACTATTGTGAACTGGCGTGAGGTGCTGCCGTACCACAAAACAAGGCCACCGAGTAACCCGGGAGATCAATTTTCGGACGAACTCGACAGGGTGCCGCAGCTGCTTACGTTTCTCCCATTTGCAGATAAAGTGAACATTGACTCCACGAAGCCATGGGTGAATAAATACAGGCGATAGCAAGGGCGATAAAAAAAGTAAGGGGCTATGTCCATTTTGTTTGTGCCCGTTTGTCATAGTAACAGGTATTGGTAACGTTGCAATGAAGTTGCAACTTAAAAACGGAAAACATGAAAGAGTTTATTTTGATTTTCAGGCATGAAGACGGCACGAGGGTGGCCTCGCCAGAGCAACTACAACAGTGGATGAAACAGACCATGGACTGGATAGAGGGGATAGCAGCACAGGGTAAGTTTGTGCAGGGGACAGGGCTTACTTTTACAGAGAGCAGGGTTGTGGGGCACAATAACGTGGTAACCAATGGCCCTTTTGGCGAGATAAAGGAGACGATAGGCGGGTATGTTATTGTGAAGGCAGAAAGCGTTGATGAAGCGGTAGCCTTTGCAAAAGGAAGCCCTGTATTGCAGGGTGATGGAAATACGGTCGAGGTAAGGCTGATAGCTCGGGGAGATGGAACGCATTAGTAGCTGTTCTATTTTTAAAAAGGAAAATAAATTCTGATGAAGCAGCAGGAACTGATACCGCATTTATTCAGAACTGAATTTGGTAAAATAACAGCAGTGCTGTGCCGGCACCTTGGGATAGCCGAAATGGGGGCTGCTGAGGATATTGCCAGCGATACCTTTGTGGCGGCGCTGGAGACATGGCCGTATAACGGCTTGCCCGATAATCCTGTAGGTTGGCTGCACACTGTTGCCCTGAACAAAATGCGGAATTACCTGCAACGGCGCGACACCTATAACAAGCGGGTGAAGCCACAATTGGTGGTGGGTGAAGTAACAGAAGCTTTAGAGCCCGACCTAAGTGACAAGAATATTGCAGATAGCCAGCTGCGGATGCTATTTGCCCTTTGCCATCCGAGCCTGAGCGCTGAGGCGCAGATAGAGCTTTCACTGCGGATACTTTGTGGATTTGGGATTGATGAAATTGCATCGGCTTTTTTAGCAAAGAAAGAAACAATAACCAAGCGGCTGTACCGTGCGCGGGAACAGCTGCGTGCGGAACCGATAGAGCTGTCGCTGCCATCGGCCAAGGAAACCCATGCGCGCCTCGGTAGCGTACTTACGACACTGTATCTATTATTTAGTGAAGGATATTATTCTGAAAGTAACAATGAAGTGTTGCGGGAAAATTTGTGTTTTGAAGCTCTTCGGATTACCTACCTATTGGTAGGTAGTGACATTTATAATACTCCTGAAGTGAGTGCGCTTATGGCGCTGATGTGTTTTAAGGCTTCGGGTTTTAGTGCCCGGAAGGTTGTAGCTGGTATGCCTACCGGAGATGATGAAAACGAGACGGTGCTTTGGGAAAGGGAGTTGATAGCCCGCGGCGTGCACTATCTCCGTGCAGCATCGGTTGGAGCCAACCTCAGTAAGTATCACCTTGAGGCGACGATTGCTTATTGGCATACAGTGCCAGAGGATAGCGAAGAAAAATGGGCGACTATATTGAGGTTATTTGACCAGCTGGTATTGCTCGATGCCTCGCCGGTAGTGCAGGTGAACCGGTGTTATGCGGTGGCCAGGGTACGGGGAAAAGAAGAAGCGATAAAGGATGCATTGATGCTTGAGGCAGGGCACAATCAATATTATTTTTCGCTGCTTGGTGAACTGTATGCCGGGATAGATAATAATGCAGCGGCCAACTACCTGCAACATGCGCTCTCATTGGCCAGGACGGACAGAGATCGAGCGCTGGTGCGGAATAGGCTGGAAGCGTTGCTGAAG
>CAILMA010000273.1 GCA_903835145.1 uncultured Bacteroidota bacterium | reverse complement strand
GAATAAAATGTAGTGTCAGGGTTAATGAATTTTTTTTCTGATTACTATTTCATAATTACTTGAATATTTATTTTCAATATGAACAAGATTAAGAGCATAGTTATAGCAGGCCTTGGTATTTCCCTCGGATTGGCTTCGTGCGATTCTGGCAATCTTCGCCGGACTCCAGGTCACATCTATGCGCCTGATATGACTTATTCCCGGGCATACGAATCTTATACCGCTAACCCTAATTTCGGAGATAGCCTTACAAGCAGGCCTCCTGTAGCGGGTACCGTTGCAAGGGAGCATGGCTTGCCTGATCATTTAGTTGAAGGTGATACCATTGCTTACAAAGCTTTTACAACGACTGAGCATTTTACAGCCGATGAAGTAAAAGAAGGTGGTCGTCTTTTCAATATTTATTGTGGCATCTGCCATGGTACAGCACTTGATGGTAATGGTCCGCTTTATTCAAGTGGTAAGTTTGCTGCAATGCCTGCCAATTTTAAAGATGCTAAATACCTGCACATACCTTATGGACAGATTTATGCAGGTATAAAGTACGGCAAAAACATGATGGGCTCTTATGCAAGTCAGCTCGATCAGAAACAACGCTGGATGGTTATTGCCTACATAAAGAAAGTTCAGTCTGAAAATGGTGGTGATGCGTTTACACTTGGTGAGTCAGCAGCTCCAAAGGCTGATACAACGGCTAAGGCCGCAGCTAAGCCAACAGGTAAGGAACTTGCCGCGAAAATGAAATAAATTTTGTAATTGTAATATAAAAGTAGCATACAATGAATGACCGTTTTGAGATACCTGCGCGATTAAAGAATACCGGCATGATGCTGATAGGTGTAGGTGTGCTAACGCTGATATGTGGTATTGCCGTCCTGTTGATGGGCTCACATAGTACAGATATGGATAAGACCCGGTTTTGGGCTGTACTCCTGCACAATAGTGTTTTCTTTACCTTTATTACAGG
Organism: uncultured Bacteroidota bacterium; assembly: GCA_903835145.1. Taxonomy (GTDB): domain Bacteria; phylum Bacteroidota; class Bacteroidia; order Chitinophagales; family Chitinophagaceae; genus Flavipsychrobacter. The sequence continues at coordinate 4,169 of CAILMA010000273.1, read as the reverse complement.
TGTTAGTATTTTTGTACAGGCTGCTGTATCCCTTGCTCAGGGCGCCTGGTTGACTGCTTATCGCAGGGTGCCAGAAGCCATCGGTGCTAACGTGTGGATATTTGGCGTTATTACTCTTATCATAACCTGCCTTATTATCTTTGGTTTCAGAGATTCAGCCGGTCACAACACTATCTATCCATGGGTTACACCGGGTGATGATAAGGTGCTCCTTGGTAAGAAGCCCTTCCTTAACCCGACAATGTTTATTAGTTTTTCTGCTGTTGCAGTTGGGTTGTGGGCGTTTTTTGGTAAGAAATTCAGGGAGTTATCCATTGCTCAGGAAAGTGCTCCTAAGAATGACACCAAGATTTATTGGAAAGTTTTCCGTCTTTCCGGTCTTTTCCTCATCGTATATGGTCTTACTCAGATGAGCACTATCCCTTGGTATTGGGTTATGAGTATTCAGGCGCACTGGTTTTCTACTTTGTTTAGCTGGTACAACTTCGCAAGTTCATTTGTTAGTGGTATGTCTTTGATTCTACTTTGGGTTGTTTATCTTAAAAACCAGGGAAATCTTGAGCTTGTAACTAAGGAGCACATGCATGATTTAGGTAAGTTCATGTTTGCGTTCACCATCTTCTGGACCTACCTTTGGTTTGCACAGTACATGTTGATCTGGTACGCAAATATTCCTGATGAAACAGTTTATTTCAAATTACGTCAGCAGGGTCCTTACAGCGTAATATTCTATGCAAACTTCATCATCAACTTCGTAATGCCATTCATCATCCTTATGGCGCGTCCGAGCAAGAGAAATTATTTTACAATTACTTTTGTTGCGATGTTGATCATATTCGGTCACTGGCTTGATTTCTTCCAGATGATTATGCCTGGTCCATTAGGTGAACATTGGCATCTGAATTGGTTTGAAATTGGAACATTCATTGGTTTTGTTGGTATACTGATTACAACAGTGTCACGTACGCTTACCAAATCATCACTGGTTCCTAACAACCACATCATGTTGAAAGAGACTGCAATTCACATTGCATAGTAAGAACAACGAATAGTACAAGACAAGAATAATATATTTAATTAGAAAATAAGCTGAACGACCATGTCGGGATTAATAACAATACTTTTGATAGTTCTGGTTTTTATTATAATATACCAGATAGGTAAAGCAAGCGAATACGCGTCAGTAATGCGGGGCGAGGAAAAAGTGAAATTCAAAACCAATCGCGTGATTGCATGGTTGCTTGTTATCATGTTCCTGCTTGGGTTATATGGTATATGGGCTTGTAACAACTATTTCAAGAACTTGATGCTTCCAGTTGCTGCCTGTGATACGGGTGTGAACTATGACAGTATGTTCTTTGTGACGCTTGTTACCACAGGTATCGTGTTCTTCGCTACTCAGGCAGTTTTGTTTTGGTTTGCTTTCAGATATCAATCTACTGAAACTCGTACCTCATACTATTTCGCTCACAGTAATAAATTGGAGTTGTTGTGGACAACGATACCTGCTATCGCTATGGCTATATTGGTTGCAATTGGGTTGAAAAACTGGGCTGCCGTTACTTCTGTTGCGCCTGCCGATGCGACTGTTGTAGAAGTAGTGGGTAAGCAGTTTAACTGGCTCATTCGCTACCCTGGTAAAGACAATGAGCTTGGTAAAAGGGATTTTAGAAAAATCAATGATGCCACCAACGTGCTGGGTCTTGATTGGAGCGATCCACACAATATGGACGATGTTATCTCTCAAAGTGGCGAGTTGCACGTTGTGGTTAATAAGCCTGTTAAGTTGTTGATTGGTTCGAGGGATGTTATACATGATGTTGGTTTGGTTCATTTTCGTATGAAGATAGATGCTGTACCGGGGATAACAACTACCATGTGGTTTAAACCAACCATCACCACAGATTCAATGAAACGAATCACTGGCAATCCAAATTTTGTTTATGAAATTTCTTGTGACCAAATGTGCGGAAAAGGTCACTACTCTATGAGAGGTACAGTTATTGTTGAAACGCAGGCGGAATACGACAAATGGTTAAGCGACCAAAAATCTTATTATGCCTTAAATATGCCAGGTGGAGCACCTGCTCCGGCAGCTAATGATTCTTTAAAATCAGGTGCAAAAGCAGATTCAGTAAAAGCGGTTTCGATGAAATAATCGGCTATACATTATAGTCATAAAAAGTGCAAAAATGAATAACGGAGAAATTATTATTGACGGGCCAGTTGCAACGCACCACGGACATGCGGCAACGGAACATCACGCCCACGAACATCACGAACAACACTTTATCTGGAAGTATATTTTCAGTATGGATCATAAAATGATCTGTAAACAATTCTTGGTTACCGGTATTATTTGGGCGATGATCGGTGCATTGATGTCAGTTTTCTTTCGCTTGCAATTGGGTTTCCCCGATTCTACATTCCCTATTATGGAAAAATTCCTCGGTGATTGGGCGAAGGGTGGTAAACTTACACCTGAGTTCTATTATGCATTGATTACCATGCACGGAACGATCCTTGTATTCTTTGTACTTACAGCTGGCTTGAGCGGTACCTTTGCGAACCTACTTATACCTCTACAGATAGGTGCACGTGATATGGCATCGCCTTTTATGAACATGCTTTCCTATTGGTTCTTCTTTGTTGCAAGCATCATCATGTTAATTTCTCTGTTTGTTGAGACAGGACCAGCTTCTGGTGGATGGACAACCTACCCTCCGTTAAGTGCTTTGAAGGAGGCGTCAATTGGTTCTGGTTTAGGAATGGATCTTTGGCTTATGGGTATGGCATTGTTCGTAGTGTCTTCGCTTTTAGGTGGTCTTAACTATATTAGTACTATTCTTAACATGCGTACCAAGGGTATGACCATGACAAGAATGCCACTTACTGTTTGGGCGTTGTTGTTTACATCAGTACTTGGGGTACTTTCTTTCCCTGTTCTTTTCTCTGGTGTCGTTTTGTTGATATTTGACCGTAACTTCGGAACAAGCTTCTACCTTTCTGAAATCTTTATAGGTGGTAAGGCGTTGCCAAACATCGGTGGTTCTCCTATCCTTTACCAGCATTTGTTTTGGTTCCTTGGTCACCCTGAGGTATATATAATCATGCTTCCGGGTATGGGTATGGCATCTGAGGTTCTTTCAACACACAGCCGTAAGCCTATCTTTGGTTACTTTGCGATGATCATTTCTTTGATTGGTATCACATTGCTTGCGTTCCTTGTATGGGCTCACCATATGTTCGTAACCGGTATGAGTCCGTTCCTTGGGTCCATATTTGTATTGTTGACGTTGCTTATTGCTGTACCTTCAGCTGTAAAAGTGTTCAACTGGTTAACGACAATGTGGAGGGGTAACCTTCGTTTTAACCCACCTATGTTGTTTGCAATAGGTTTCGTATCATTGTTTATCTCTGGTGGTCTTACAGGTTTGTTCCTTGGTAACTCTGCAATCGATATTCACCTTCACGATACTTACTTCGTTGTAGCGCACTTCCATATAGTAATGGGTGTATCCGCGTTCTTCGGTATGTTCGCAGGTATTTATCACTGGTTCCCTAAGATGTTTGGTCGCTTCATGAACAATACACTTGGTTACATACACTTCTTTATAACCATCATGGGTGCTTATCTTATTTTCTGGCCTATGCATTATGAGGGTATTGCAGGTATGCCACGCCGTTATTACGATTACAGCGCATGGGAATCTTTCAAACATTTCCAGGACATTAATGCTTTCATAAGCGTGATTGCGACGATAGTTTTCTTTGCTCAGTTGTTGTTTGTAGTTAACTTCTTTTCAAGCATTTTCCGCGGTAGAAAAGTGACCAACCCTAACCCATGGGGCTCTACAACTCTTGAATGGACAACACCTATCAACCCGGGACATGGTAACTGGGAAGGAGATATTCCTGAGGTTTATCGTTGGCCATATGACTACAAAGATGATGGTCATGGTGGAGATTTTATCTCTCAGACTACTCCTTTGAGGCCCGGCGAAGAATCGCATTAATTAAATCATCGACAACTATATTATAGAAAGACTGCGCCTAACGTGCAGTCTTTTTTTATTAGTGTTGAAACCTCTTTTTTAATTAACAACTGGTTAGGGAAGGTGATCAAATAAAGTACACCATTAAGGATAAATTCTGTAATTGAGTTCAGG
>CAILMA010000272.1 GCA_903835145.1 uncultured Bacteroidota bacterium | reverse complement strand
TTGGGTACATTTACGGACAATCATTATAAATTGTATACCAATCCGGCTTTAACTTCGGGTATTACGCTTAGCCCGGCAGGTGTGCTTGACTACGTGAGCAATGTGGAGGGCAGCTATGATTCACGGTCACTAACAGATAAACATTATGTGGATAGCGTATCGAGTGCAGCAGCTACAAGCGCCATTTTTGATGATACCCTTACTGCGAATTTATACACTAATGGGCATCTTGTTTCTGCTGATGGCACTACGGGTATTTTGATGAAGGATAATGGCTTGTTGATGGATACCGGGACTATTTCATCTGGTTCTTCACTTACAGTGTCTGGTGCAGGCACAAGAATGTTCTGGTACCCAAAGAAGGGTGCATTCAGGGCTGGCACTGCAACTGGCACTGTATGGGACGATAGTAATCTCGGGATAAATTCAGCTGTTTTTGGATATGGGAATATTGGCAGCGGTCGATATTCACTTGCCTGTGGTGTTTCAAACACTGCATCTGACGACGGAGCATTGGTATATGGTGCTCAGAATTCTGCTTCGGGTACCTATTCTTTTACCGGAGGAAAGAACAACGGAGCAACGGGTTATTCAACAGTTGCATTGGGGTATAACTGCTATGCGAGTGGTACCGAAGCGGTTGCGCTGGGCACCAACAATACTGCCAACGGAAACTACTCTGTGGCGATAGGCAGCTTTCTAAATACTAATAACCTGTCGGGGTCGATGATTTTCGGCGACAGCACTACAACAACTACCTATAATGACCAGGCCAACCAGATGATGATGCGTTTTGTGGGCGGGTATAAATTATATAGTAATAGCGCAAAAACAGCGGGTTTGCAGCTTACCAGCACAGGTGGGTCGAACCTTGGGATTTCAAATACCGTTTCAGGGACAAATGCGACTGCGATAGGCAATACCAATACTGCTTCAAGTACCAATGCGGTAGCAATAGGTAATCACCTTACCGCAAGCGGGGCATCGAGCGTAGCGCTTGGTAGTTATGTTTCAACTAACAGCAAGGGTGGTTCTGTAATTGTTGGGGACAGTACGAGTACAACGACGAGCAATGACGCTAACAACCAAATGATGATGCGTTTTACAGGAGGTTATAAATTGTACAGTAATTCAGGACTTACTGCCGGGTTGCAGTTAACGACTACAGGTGGTTCTAATCTCGGTATATCGAATACGGTTTCGGGCACTGACGCTTCTGCCATTGGGAATACGAATACAGCATCAAATACCAATTCAGTAGCTATAGGCAACAACAATACAGCGTCTTCAACCAGTGCAGTTGCGCTCGGTAACCACCTTACCGCAAGCGGGGCATCGAGCGTAGCGCTTGGTAGTTATGTTTCAACTAATAGCAAGGGCGGTTCGGTAATAGTTGGGGACAGCACCAGTACAACGACGAGCAATGACGCTAACAACCAAATGATGATGCGTTTTACCGGCGGTTATAAATTGTACAGTAATTCGGGGTTAACTGCTGGTTTGCAGCTAACGACCTCAGGAGGTACGAATATGGGTGTTTCAAATACTGTATCCGGGACTAACGCGGTAGGTGCGGGCAACACAGTAACTGCATCTGCGACGAATGCCATAGCGATGGGTAATAATGTGACGGCGAGTGGTGTATCGAGCGTTGCGATAGGCAGCTATGTTTCTACCAACTCGAAAGCGGGTTCAATGATACTTGGAGACAGCAGTACAACAACTGCGACAACGAGCAGCACCACTAACCAAATGACCATGCGCTTTGCAAATGGATATAAGCTTTATACTAACGCTGCGGCGAGCGTTGGAGCACAAATAGCCGCTGGTGGCAATAGCTGGAGTACGATATCCGACAGAAGGAAGAAGGAAAACTTTGCAACCGTGGATGGCAATGAGTTGCTGGGCAAGATAGCCAAGATGCCACTCAGCAGCTGGAACTACATAGGTCAGGACCCAAAAACATTCCGCCACTACGGGCCAATGGCTCAGGACTTTTATGCAGCATTCGGGCATGATAAATATGGTACATCTGGAAACGACACAACCATAAACCAGGCAGATATGGAAGGGGTGAGTTTTATCGCTATTCAGGCACTGGAAAAAAGGACCGAAGAACTGACCAAGGAAAACAGCGATCTTAAAGCAGAGCTGGAACAGCTGAAAAACAACTACGCAGCACGCCTGGAACGCCTTGAAGCTGCGATGAACAAAGCACAGGACAAGGCACCGGCTCAACAGGTAAAATAGGAACTGATTCTACTTACTGAAAGTCAAAATTTTTGAACAAGTACTAAATTTATTTTATGAATATAAGGTTCCTGTTTACGTTAGTCGTTGTGTTGCTTGCCGGCAGCAGCGGTGTTTCGGGCCAGATATTTACTGTTGGGTCAACCAGCATGACAGTGGTTGCGGGCACTCCTATATTCATAGATAGCCTGCAGCTGGCGCCGACGGCGAACATGACCATCACTTCAAACGCGCTCTCTCAAAGCAGCAGCGCAGTGAGCGTGAACGGGGCGAACAGCGTACTCAACGTTTTCTCCTTTTCGAGCCCGGTGAGTTTTAGCGGGGTGGCCGGTATGGGTTATCTGAATAGCGGGTTAAATGGCAATGCTGCTTCAACGCTTGTTATGGCTTACAATGGCTCTACAGGCGGAAGTTATACTCTTAATTGTGGCAGTACGGTTGACACGGCAGCCAGGTCAGTGACTTCATCGGCGATAACTACAGCTACACTTTACAACATTACAGCTGTAACATCGGCTGTAACAGCAGATGCTATAGCTGGAGCGGCGGGCATGAATGCCGGTAGCACAACGACACTAACAGATAGCACCACCGGTGGCAGCTGGAGCAGCAGCAATACTGCGCTTGCTACAGTGGATGCAACAGGGTTGGTGACAGGGGTATCCGGAGGAACAGATACTATTGTTTATTCGGTGAGCAATACCTGCAATACAGCAACACAGCAGAAAGCGATTAACGTTTATGACAACACCGTTTGGATAGGCAATACCAGTAATGACTGGAGCTTAGGCGCTAACTGGTCAACCGGTATTATACCGAACGGGTCGGTATCTGCTACTATACCGGGTGGTACTCCCTTTGCACCGGTTGTGAGCACGGGCAACTACAGCACCAAGGATTTGTCGGTAGCGACAGGAACTACGCTTACTGTAGACTCGGGAGATACACTTAGTGTAAAGGGGAATTTGGCAAATAGTGGTGCAGTTGCAGGGAGTGGGCAAATGGCACTGGCGGGGAATAACACGCAGTCCATCAGCGGGTCGGGCACTGTTACTAATCTGGAACTGAACAACACTTATGGAGCTTCTATTGCATCGGGTGCAAACCAGACCATTAAAGACGTATTGACCATTAATGCTGGTACACTGGCAACCGGTGACAGCCTTGTGTTGGGGTCAGATTCGCTGGCTACTGCGCGGGTAGCACCTATAACAGCTTCTGGTGCGGCTATTACCGGCAATGTGAAGGTGCTTCAATATGTAGAAGGCGGATACCGCAGATTCCGTTTCTGGAGCCATCCTTTTACAGCTGGTATTGCGCTGAGCCAGATAGAAAATTATATAGATGTTACTGGTACGGGCGGGCGCAGCAATGGCTTTACGGCAACAGGAACCAACGCACCAAGTGCGTTCCGGTACACACCGCTTTCTGGCAATTCTTATTTGTCTTATGACCCGGGATGGAAACCATTTACAAGTGCCTATGGGCTGGCCGATACGAATAAAATAAACCAGCACCAGGGGATACGATTATTTGTAAGGGGTGCAAAAGGGCAGGGGCTTGATGGATTCACGTACACTCCGTCTTCAGTTACAATAGGTATGTGGGGTACACTCAACCAGGGCAGCCAGGTGGTGTATCTTGCAAAGGGAACGGCAGACAGCGGGCAGGACTACAACCAAGTGGGTAACCCATATCCATCGCCGGTGGACATTGGTACTGTGATATACAATGCCAAGGCTGCTGGTAATATAACAGGGGCGGGATTCTATGTGTGGAATGCTACACTTGGCGCAGGCGGACAGTTTCAGGTGATACCTATAGGTACTTCGGGTGCATCTCCATATTATTTGCAGGCCAATTGTGCTTTCCAGGTGAGGGCGGCACACAATGGAGATTCGTTGAATTTTACTGAGAACAATAAGGCAGCGACGAGTACTGCAAGCCTTATGCGGGTATTGCCGGGTTATGTTACACTCACGGTTTATGATACCAGCTACCATCCGTGGGATATGTTTTACCTGAGTTTTAACGATGCGGCTACTGACAATGAAAACGACTTGGATGCGGCCAAGCCTGTGCGCGCAGAATTTAATTTCTACAGCCTTTCGGCTGAGGGCCACAAGCTGGCGTTGGATGCCCGCCCGTATAAGGATGGTAAAGTGATACCACTTGGCATTACATCGGGCTACGAGCAACAATTTATCATTAAGGCCGACGGACTATCAGTGCCCGGTGGCGGAAAGCTCTACCTGCATGATAAATTATTGAATCAATACGTTTTGTTGCAGCAGGGTACTGAGTATCGATTTACGATAAGCGCCGATAAGGTAACACAGGGCAATGAAAGGTTTGAATTGAACATGAACCCTGAAGCAGTTGTAGCTCCGGTACAAAATGCTGTTGATGTAGCCGTAACACCCAACCCTGCGACCGACGATGTGCAGGTTGCTTTTAGTCTTTTAGCAAAAGAAAAAGTAGTTGTGCGGGTAACTGATTTGTCGGGTATTTGTGTTTACACAAAAGACCTTGGGCAGCAGCAGAAGGGTAGTGTTGATGTGCCACTTTCTTCATTTGCGTCGGGAATTTATATGGTAGAAGTAACTGGCGGAGCGCAAAAGACAGTAAAGAAACTGATAAAGGAATAGGCCAACAATCCTTTAAACAATTAAGCCGGGGCTTGCGCTCCGGCTTAATTGTTTCCTGCTCACTGAGCTTCTTCGTTTTGTTGTTTCTTCCATTCGGTGCGGTGTTTTCTGAGGGGATGTTCTTTTGATTTGTTGAAGATCATCATCCCGTTTTCGCGCCCTGCCCTGCGTTCCCGCTGTTGGTCTTCAGGTAGGTTTTTTTCCTCCATGCAGGCTTCGCTGCAGCAGCCTTCATATTTTACGGCACAATCGGGGCACTGAATAAACAGGAGGTGGCAACCGTCGTTCATGCAATTAGTATGGGTATCGCATGGCGTGCCGCATATGTGGCATTCGGCCAGCACATCATCAGTGATCCGCTCACCAAGGCGCTCATCGAAAACGAAATTCTTGCCTTTGAATTTTATTGGGAGTTGTTCTTCTTTAGCTTTTCTGGCATATTCTATGATGCCGCCCTCCACGTGAAAGACATTTTTAAAGCCATTGTGCAGCATGTAGGCACTCGCTTTTTCGCAACGAATGCCGCCGGTGCAATACATGATTATGTTCTGGTCTTTTTTATCTTTCAGCATGTCGACCGCCATAGGCAGCTGATCGCGGAAAGTATCAGAGGGTATTTCTATAGCGCGCTCAAAGTGACCCACTTCGTATTCGTAGTGGTTGCGCATATCTACGATGATAGTGTCGGGTTTTTCGGAGAGTTCGTTGTATTCCTTTGCTTTGAGGTAAGCTCCTGTTTTTGCTGGGTCGAAACTGGGGTCATCTATGCCGTCGGCAACTATTTTTGGTCTTACTTTAAGGCGCAGTACCCAGAATGATTTTCCGTCGTCATCGACGGCAATATTCATGCGGATACCGTTTAGCTCTGGCGCTGCTGCATAGAGTGCATTTTTAAATGCCTCGTAGTTGCTTGCAGGCACACTCACTTGTCCGTTTATACCTTCGGCTGCAACGTAGATACGGCCAAAAACCTTCAGGTCGTAGAAAGTCTGGTACAGCTGATTGCGGAACGCTGTGGGGTCAGCAATGCTGAAATACTTGTAGAAGGAGACAGTTGTACGGGGCTCTGTTTCTGCGAGCATCAACTGTTTTAGTTCTTCATTGTTTATTCGGTTGTGTAGCACTGGCATGGTGTACTTCCGTTGGTTTTAGTTTCATTTTTCGATAATGCTTTTCATTCAAATCGCCCCTTGTGGTGCTGTGCATTTTTTTAAAAGTGCTGCGCTTTTGTGGGCGTTTGTTGGGCTGAAAATATATTACTGCAAAATGAAGTCTGTAATAAAAGTGCAAAATTATGTGATTCCAGTCACATAAAAACTGATTGTGGTTAGGTGTGGTTGCTTTGCAGGTGTGCATAAACCGGTGGATAAATATATTATTTCCCGGTTTTTATCGGCAGCAATCTATCGGATATTTGTAGGGTAATGGATGCTCCCGTTTGGTGCGGCTCAAATATTTAAACCGGGGGATTTGTTATTGCCTATTATGAAAAAGTATTTGTTTTTGTTTTTTGTTGTTTTTGCTGCATCGAAGGTATTTGCACAAGAGGCGGATAGCACACCGGTGCATGTTTCTTTGTATCCAAATTGCGGTGGTACATACAAGGGCAAGGCGCCGTGTGAGGAGTGCAAGGTGATAGAGTCAGAACTGGAGCTGGAGCCTGATACCGATAGTTCAGGCCATTACTTTCTTATAGACAAATATATTGCGGAAAAAGGCACAGACATTGCATCCCGCAGGAAGGGCGACTGGCTGCTCGTGAATGATGTGTTTGAAGGAAAGAAAGTTTTTATGGTGGTTTTGGATTTCGATTTTCCGGACAAAAGTCAATTTTATCTGTTGCAAAAAGACGGGAACTTACAACCATTGGACAAGGACAAAAAGAAAATACAATCTACCATTGATATGCTGATGAAGAAACAATGACGATGCGTTTAGTTTTCCCCCTTTTCGCGGAGTTGCTTTTTTAGGTCTTCGATTTCTTTGTCTTTTTCTAAAATCGTTTTTTCTTTTTCCTGAATTATCCTGTCTTTAACAACAAGCCCGGCAGCAATATTAACGTCTATTACCCGGTATGCTTCCCGTTCCACTTCTAAAATTCTTCTCTTTTCGGGGTCGGTACCGGCAAAGTGAAGTTCATTGGCTATCAGGCGTATGTTGTCATCATCTATCGGGTAGGGATAGTCTTTATACATGTTGGTGTCATCAATAAAGTTGCTTTGCTCGAAGAAACTGAGCAATTTTTCAACCTTAGTCTGAATTTTGTTTTGAATGCGCGGTATCTGCACAATGTAGCAGTCGTGCGTTAGCTGCTCGATAAAGTCATTTTTGCAATGGAGGACCTGGTGGGTTACCTGATCAACATATTCTCTTGAAACTTTTACTACCGGTGTATCAACCTCCGGCAGCTTGAAGCCGAACAAGTATATGGTGATGATAGGTAGAGGGAGTGTCTTTATGCCATCATCTGTAAGTATGTCATCAGTTCTTGAATAATGCTGTGCCAGGTAGTTGCGGAAACGCATGATATCGGTCGCATTCCGGGCATTTTGAATCTCTATCAATACTTTTTTGTAACCGCCGGTAGCCAGTTTTATGGTGGCGACATAATCGAGCCGAACGGTGGATAGCGCACTTGCTATCTGCAATACCTCATCTTTTTTTGAGTATTTCAGTTCCTGTTGTTTCAAAACGACTTCAGTTACAGTTTCTTCCAGAATCGTTTCAATAAAGAAACGGGCTATTCTGGTGTCTTCCATAAGCCATTTAAAAACAGAATCTGAAATTGGATTTGCGATGAGCATTATTCTAATTTTTCCGGTGCAAATATAGTTGTTCCCGATGGCAAAGGAATGTGAAATTTTGATATTATGATTTGGAAGGACTAAAAATCAGCGGTAGCTGACACCCGAAAAAATGTCTGTTGCTTTTGTACTTTTGGGCAATAAACAATAGAGCATGAAAGTATTTATATCTGGAGCGTCGGGGTTGGTGGGCAGCAACTGCCTGAAACTTTTTTTGGAGAAGGGTTGGCATACGGTTGGGTCTTATTTTACGTTTGAGACCGATGATACCGTTTATATGCTGATGAACAAACAATGACGATGCGTTTAG
>CAILMA010000271.1 GCA_903835145.1 uncultured Bacteroidota bacterium | reverse complement strand
GGAAGCACATCAGAACAAAATCTTAAAGGTGTACTTTTTTGACTATTGTATGATACGTTCTCGACTTTTTCTGAAATATTGAGTCACGCTTAATATTTTATTCTTGAAATAGCTGTTACATTGTTTATAAAGTGCGAATTTTAACCCGCATAAAACGAGACCTTATGAAAATGCGTATAACCCTGTTGCTTTTGCTTGGCGTGCTGCTACCCCCCGCAAATTCATTAGCGCAAAAACTGGAAAATTGCTTGCTGTGGCGCATATCCGGTAACGGCATGGCAAAACCGTCCTATCTGTATGGCACCTACCATATTCGTGCAAGGAAGGTTTTTAATTTCCCAGATTCCCTTTACACAGCTATTGACAACACCGAGTATTTTGCGCTTGAGGTGAACCCCGATAGCATGAGCAATGGCATGTCAGACTATGTTGGCCAATCGATAGACAACAAAGCGGCAGCAAAAGGGAAAAAGAAGGAAAAACAGCTGCGGGACATACTTACCAAGGATGAATTAAAGACCCTGAGGAACAACCTGCCGGAAGGCAGTGGGATAAACCCTGAAGAACTAACGGTGAAGCAGGTTTATGCGCTGAAAGACAGGCTTACAAAAACGACCAAGCGCAAGGACGACATGGCCACCTTTATGGATGCCTTCCTTTATACAATAGCGAAAGATAAAGGCAGGGTGATAACGGGGCTTGAGCACATGGAAGACCAGATAAAACTGCTCGAAAGCACAGACTTCGGAGATGTGGACCCGGCAAAAATAATGGAGGTCTTTAATATGAAAGAATCTTTGGAAAAGCAAATGACTGATTTGTATATTGATCAGGACATGGAGCAATTCCAGAAGATATCTGAGATGTTTTCAGAGAAAGCGGAGAAGGCCATACTAAGCAACAGGAATAAAAACATGCTCAGGAGTATGGACAGCATAATGAAGCACCATTCTTTGTTTAGTGCGGTCGGTACCCTTCACCTTCCCGGTAACCAGGGCCTTATAAACCTGCTCAGGCAAAAAGGATTCACTGTAGAGCCGGTTTTTTGTGAGTCGCGTACCAACGGTGCTGACTATGAGTTTAAGAAAACAGAAGCCAGCTGGGTAAATTACGTAAGTGAAAAAGACGGTTACAGTATAAAAATGCCTGGCAACCCCGGCGATGTAGACGCCTATGGAGGTACCGTAAAGATGAAGATGTACATGGATGTAGGCACATCCCGTTGCTTTATGGTGTGCCACGTACCGCGCCCGCCCGGCAGTGCCGTTACCACAGAATCGGTGATAGCAGCTATGGCCAAGGAGATGATAAAGGTGCCACGCGACTATGAGTCAAAAAGTATTTCGGTTGAGTCGCTAAAGGGAAAAGAATATTTCTTTTCTGATAAAGACGCAAACCACTACCACATGCAGCTACTGGGCAATGACGCTGATATATATATGATTATTGCGTATTCTACGAGCTGGAACATAAGAAATGTCGATTCGTTTTTTAATTCGTTCAAGCTGATACCTAAGGTGGTATCTAAAAAGCAAGTCAAGTCTTTTGAGGATATCCATCTATCTGCCCGCCTGCCCGATTATAAACCGACAAGAGCCGTTACCTACTACGAAGACAGCAGCCAGAAACAGACCATGTACACGATAGTGGACCCAGCGATAGGTATCTATTATTTTGTAGTGGGCAATGAAACAACACCGGGTTACAATTACTCCACAGACAGTATCTGGCTGAATACGGTTAAAGAGAAACTATCAGGGTATGGGGCAACAGTGACCTCCGAGAAGGGAAAACTGAATGCTTACAAAACGGAGCGTTTTGAAAGCACAGAGTTTCAGGGCCAGATTATAAAAGGAATGCTGGTGTTTTGTGGAAACAGGATATATAAAGTAATGGCACAGGCACCTAACAACGACCAGTGCAAATCACTAATCGACTCGTTTCTGAGCAGCGTGGAAATAGATCCGGTGCAAACGACTGGCTATACAATCCAAACAAGCCCTGACGGAAAATTTTCAACAATGGCGCCGGCACCCTTTAAAACAGACATAAAAGACACCACCAGTGAGGCAGATACCATTGTATCAAAAGAATCAAGTTTCAACGCACATGATGAACGGAACCTTATTAACTTTTTCATAGTTGAGAAAAAGCTGAACTACTACTATTGGAACTCAAATGACACACAAACGCTGAGCAACTGGATATCGCGGAACAAAGGAACAAATGAAACGGAAATAAGCCATCGGTACTACACTTTGAATGGGAACCCGGCCGGTGAGTACCTCGCAAAGAAAAACAACTCATCACAGCTACATAGAATAAAAGCACTGGCCAATGGGCGCACCCGCTTTATACTTGATTGTACCTATCCTGTATGGCTGGCCGAAAGTAAGGATGTAGACGCTTTTTATAGTTCTTTTAAAGTGCTTGAAAAGAACCAACCCACGCTTCGCACGAATCCCGAGCCGTTGATGAAGGCACTCGCCAGCAACGACACAAATGTGAGGGATGCAGCACAAAACTCAATCAATGATGTCTTTGTTTCAGAAAGTGATGTGCCTTACTTCATTGCTCAACTGGGAAAGGTTTTCCCGGATGACACGGGAAACGAACACACAACAGCAGACTATCTGCTTAATGGCCTCGCCGCTAACCCGGCAAGTATTTCTATAGAACAAGTGGAGCGGCTGTACAAAAACGAAAATGTAAAGAAACGAGTGCAGCAGTTTGGCGTGCTGGAATTGCTTACCCGCCTGCCAGATAGCGAAGCAGCATTCAAAAAGCTGAAAGAACTGCTGCTGAACGCCCCGCCGGTTGATGGAAGCAGCTACTCACTGGCCCATGCTATTAAAAAACATGGCAAGTTGGCGACGATTTTGTACCCTGAAGTGTTGCAGCTGGCGGGTGATAGCTGCAGTGGACCTATGGTAAGTAATGTGGCCACGTTCCTATTGGATAGTGGTTTGTTGCAAAAAGACCCACTGCTGCCCCGGGTGGATGATTTGGTAGCCAAATGCGAAGCAGTGCGGAAGTCTAACCGTGCATACATAGCCCGTGAGATCATGTACTTGTTAACCTCGCTGAGTACACCTGCAGCATGGAAGGAAGTGAGAGCGTGCCAATTTGATAGCCATAGCTTCCTGCGTTATGCGGCCATCACAATGCTTTGCGATAGCAATAAATTCCCCGATAAAGGCCCGCTGGACAGCCTGGCGGCTGATGACCTATACCGGGTTGACCTTTACCAGTTGCTGCAACACCATGCAATGGCCCGTTTTTACCCGGAGCAATACAAAACACAGGAATATTTTGCAGTAAGCTATATCTCAAATGATGAAGACTTTAGTGAAATTGAATCATTCGAGTTGCTGGGGATGAAAAAAGCAACGTATAACAATGATAAACGCTCATTCTATCTCTTTGACGTGAAATCAAAGAATGCCGGAGACCCGCACTACCTTGGTATTGCAGGTCCCTTTAGCGATGATACCCGAAAGCTTACCATTGATGCGGGCAATAACCTAACCGGCTTCTACTTTAAGGAACCGATTGATAAAAGCAAACTCGAGACCCAACTAAAATTGTACCTCATCAATAAGAAGATTGACGCGGCAGATGAAAACTAAGGTGTTTTAGAATTTTATTTATATTTGTAGTTAGCAAAACGCTTATATATGAAAATAGTAAAGAAAATACTTCTGGTATTGGGCATCTTAATTGCCATAGTATTGATTTCGGCAATATTCATTGGCAAAGACTTTAAAGTGCAACGCGAGATTGTCATCAACAAGCCTAAACAAGATGTTTTCGCCTATGTATTATTGCTCAAAAACCAGAATAACTTCAGCAAGTGGGCTATGATGGACCCTAATATGGAGAAAACCTACACCGGTACAGATGGGAAGGTAGGTTTTATACAGGCATGGGACAGCAAGAACGGCGATGTGGGTAAGGGAGCACAAGAGATAAAAGCAATAACTGACGGCGACCGAATAGACTACGAAATTCGCTTTGAGCGCCCTATGAAGATAACCAATACAGCTTACCTGGTGACAGAAGCGGTATCGCCTACCCAAACCAAGGTAAAATGGGGTTTTGATGGCAAGACACCCTACCCTTTTAACTTCCTTTGCGTGTTTATGAATATGGAAGATATGGTAGGCAAGGACCTCGAGGTTGGACTAAAGAATCTTATACCAACACCTAATATAATTTAGTCCAAAAG
>CAILMA010000270.1 GCA_903835145.1 uncultured Bacteroidota bacterium | reverse complement strand
GACCATACATGCCCGTGTAAAAGCAACCGGAGAATACGACCGCAAGGGAACACTGGGCCATGTGCGGTATGCAATACAGGATAACTCAGAGCTTGTAAAGCTCAGGGAACAGCTTGCCGAGGTGCAAAATAAACAAGTACAACATGTAGCTGCAGACCATCAATTAGCAGACCATCAATTAGCGATGACGCTGGACAGAAACGCAAAAGTTACTTTTGTATCCGGCAAACTTAAGTCTACAGTGCCGTTTAGTGAGGCTGAGTTGCTTTCAAATCCTTTTGTTTTTGCGCTCGATGAGCAATGGCAACAGAAAGCAATCAACACTTTCAAAAAGCAGCTGCAGGACGAAGCCGAAGAAACAGTTTTCCTATTGCCTGCACTGAACCGGGCCGAGGAAAAAGTATGGCTGGAAATAACCGGACACACCATGCGCGACGGTAATACTGTGACAGGAATAAGCTGCAGCATATATGATGCTACAGAAAAAGTGAAGAATGAAGAAGCACTGCATGAGGTAGCCTGGATAGCGATGGAGGCTAAAGACCAGCATCAGATGTTGCTTGAAAAAATAAACCACGATGTGCGTACCCCTTTGAACGGCGTGATGGGTATGGTGAACCTGCTGGCAACCACCTACCTTTCGGTTGAGCAAAAAGTACTGGTTAGTGGCATAAAAGACACCGCAACTGGCTCCATAAATGCCATTGAAAGCATACTTGATTCGGCAAAAATACAGCCAGCCAAGCCTACACGACAGGAATCGGAATTTGAAGTGAAGGCACTGGTAAACAACATAATATACACACTGAAACCATCGGCGGACGAAAAAAATATCCGCTTCATACTACAGGTTGATAATAAAATACCGGCAGCCGTAATAGCTGACAAAGAAATACTCAGTAAGATATTGATGAACCTTGCCGGCAACGCTGTGAAATACACCAATAGTGGCAGCATAAGCATAAGTGTGTTTCAGAAAGCAACGAGACATGAACAGGTGACGCTTGAATTTATTGTAAAAGACACCGGTATAGGTATACCTCAACACCGCCTTGAAAATATATTTGAGAGCTTTAAACATGACGAGCGCAACCCGAGAGCCGACGTAGGGCCGGGACTTGGGCTTACCATCGCTAAGCAACTCGTAGAGCAGCAGAATGGCGAAATAAAAGTGAAAAGTCAGGAAGGTATAGGTACTACCTTCTCGTTTACGTTCCACTGCCACCTCAATAAAGATAATGCACCTTTTACTGAGGAGCAGTCAACAGAATTGAAAGAGGAGAACGTTGCACTTGCCGGCTACAGCATTTTGTTTGTTGAAGACAATACCATGAACCAAAAAATAGGTAGCTCTATACTTGAAAACTGGGGGGCAACTGTTACCCTTGCTGACAGGGGCCAGAAAGCTGTTGACCTCGTAAGGAGCAATAATTTCGACCTGATACTTATGGACGTGCAGATGCCGGGCATGAGCGGCATTGAAGCCACCACCATCATACGGCAGGACCTTAGGGACAATACGCCTATCATGGCCATGACAGTAAGCGAAATGCAGGCCAGCCGCGAAACATGTATGCGTGCGGGTATGAATGAGTATATATTGAAGCCACTGAAAGTATCAGAATTGCACCGGAAGATATTTACTTTGCTCAACAAACCCGAAACCAAGCTTGAAGAGAAAGAAGTAGCCAGCAGTTTCGTGAAAGAGAAAATAACGAACATCAACTACCTGCAAAACATCACCAATAATGAGATAACGCTCATAAAGGAGATACTTGAAATATACATTTCGAAAACCCCTGCCCTGATTGAAGAACTTGAGCGCAATATGCTCAACCGCAATTACAAACAGGCGCAGGCCGGTGCCCACTATCTGAAAAACTCAGTGGGGCTATTGGGTGCAGATACGCTTTTTCATATG
>CAILMA010000269.1 GCA_903835145.1 uncultured Bacteroidota bacterium | reverse complement strand
TCCTGGATAAGAAACAATTACAGGGAATACAGGGCAAAATCGCCGGTAAAAAATACCACAAAATAATTGTGTTTCTATCGAATCTAATGTTCCCGATTACCGACAAAACAGTGCGCAAATGAAAATACGTTCTGCTATTGCTTAAAATACGACGAGTGCAGGAATAAAGCGCGCCAAAAAATCGCTGAAATCTACAATCCGACCCCATGTAATTTTTGAGCAATTTTCCAGTGAATAAATTCCATTAGCCCAAAAAACATATTTCCCAAATTGAAAGGCATTGACTGCCTTAACTAATTGATTATCAATGCTAATTTGGATTAAATTCGACTGCAATTCAGTATAATTTTTATGACCTAAATTATTGATAATCAATAATTTAGCAACACCAAAAGCTGCTATAACAAAATTTGACTTTATTGCGACCCTGTTATCAATTAACGTTCGGGGGGCACCTAAACAAATTGATATAAGTATTAATAAATAAAAATGGCTGAAGGAAAAACCGACAGCCATTTTTTTCAATAATTCAGTATACGATTTATGCAAGCATAGTAACCGGATTTTCTAAATGTTGTTTGAGTGTTTGCAAGAATCGACTGCCTACGGCGCCATCAACCACCCTATGATCACAACTCAGTGTAATCTTCATTAATTGCTTAATGACTACCTCGTTGTTCTCAACTACAGGCGTTGGTGTTATCTTACCTACCGCAAGTATGCAGCTATCAGGCGGATTAATGATTGCAGTAAAATCATCAATATCCATCATACCAAGGTTTGAAATTGTAAAGGTGTTACCAGTAAATTCATGAGGTTGAATTTTTTTGGTTCTTGCCTTATCAATCAGGCTTGCAGCTTCTTCGGCTATCTGAGAAAGCGATTTTTGATCGGCAAACTTAACAACCGGCACAATAAGCCCTTCATCTACGGCTACCGCAGTACCAATATTAATATGGTGATTCTGGCGAATGATGTCGCCCATCCAGGAACTGTTTACCCACTGGTGTTTGCGCAGCGCCATAGCACATGCCTTAATTACAAGGTCGTTAAAAGAAACCTTTACAGGGGAAACATTATTTATGGCTTTTCTTGCCTCAATAGCGTTGTCCATGGTGATGGTCATATTGAGGTAGAAATGTGGCGCGGTGAACATACTCTCGCCCAGCCTCTGTGCTATTATGCGGCGCATCTGGCTGACAGGAAGATCTGTATGGCTTTCCTGACCTGGTACGAATGGCGCAACCGCCTGAGCAGGTGCTTTGGGTGCTGCAGTAGGTGTTGCCGGGGCCGCTTGTTGTGCCGAAGCCTTAGCTACCGGAGCAGTAGCGCCAGCTTTCGCCGGCTGGAAATTATCAATATCTCTTTTTATAATACGGCCATTATCGCCACTGCCGGCAAGGGCATGTATGTCTATTCCTTTATCTGATGCCAATTTACGGGCAAGCGGGGAAGCTTTGACTCTATCGTCACCGTTTAGTTCGGTATGTTCTGCTTCAGTTGCAGGAGCGCTTGACGCAGCAGCGGGAGCTGGAGCTGCATTTTCAGCTGATTTTGCAGCAGCAGGCGCAGCAGGTGCGTTACCTAATAAACCCGATACATCAGTACCTGGCTTGCCTACAATAGCAATAATATCGTTTATTTTTGCGGCTTCGCCGGCTTTTACACCCTGATATAGCAATGTACCATCGGCATAAGGCATTACTTCCATTACTGCTTTATCAGTCTCCACATCGGCAATCACATCATCACTTTTCACCGTATCACCAACGTTTTTGTGCCATGCTACAATCTTGCCTTCTGTCATTGTATCGCTAAGCAAGGGCATACGAACCACTGTTGCATCAGATGCACTTGGCAGGGCAGCAGGAGCTGCCGCTGGTGTAGAAGCTGGTGCCGGCGTAGCTTGCGCAGGCGCGGCGTTGGCAGCTGGTTTTGCCTCATAAGGATTTTCATCAGCTACGGCTGCGGGCTCAGTCGGGGCCGCAGCCTCAGTTGCAGCAGGCTTTGCAGCTTCCGCGTCCTTCCTAACGGGATTCATGTTGATAACATTCTTTTCCTTATCCAGTATTGACTGAAAGTCTTCTCCCGGGCTGCCTATTATGGCCATGATACCATTTACTGGTACGCCCTGCCCCTTATCGGCAGCTATGTAAAGAAGTGTACCGTCTATGTAGGGAGTAACCTCCATAACAGCTTTGTCGGTCTCCACATCAGCTATTATATCATCTCCTTTTACTTCATCGCCTACTTGTTTGTGCCATTCTGCTATCACCCCTTCAGTCATCGTATCACTCAGCAAGGGCATGCGTATTGCTTCAGCCATAATTATAGTTGTGTATTTTAAAAATCAAAAGTAATTAATCTCGCTTGATTAGTTGCAATGTTAGTTTGCTCATTATTATTTAATCTTCAGTCCTGCGCACCTCCGAAATCTCGCATTAAACCTTTGAAATCACGCACATATGTAAACAACTAATTATCAGCGCATGACAATAAACATCAGATCAGTAGCCGTTACTGCTGCATGCCCATCATCTTCCTGTATGCCTTTATAAATATGGCACCAAGGTTTTTGTAGGGCGGTACATAGTCTGAAAACTTATCCTTATCGGCAGCATTGTGCTTTTTATTGAAAAATTCTTCGAGGCCGCGCCACATATTTATCCAGTTTGCATCCTGCCCGGCTATTAGGGAATTGTTGAGCGAACGAAGAATTTCATCGTTCACGCCCATCGTGCCGGTTTGTTTTGATGAAATAATGTGTGCATTGGCTGAGTGATCAAGTACTATAGCGAGGTTGTGGTATCCTCCGCATGACCCAAGAATAACAATTTTTACTTGCTTGTTCAGGTGATCGAGTGTAACCGGCAAGTGGTAGCTATGGCCCCTATGAATAACAATAGACGGATGGATACCGGAATCGTTCAAATAATGACATAAACTGTCGATTGCTTCATCATCCTGCGGTTCTGGCAAGGGCAGGTTAGCAAATATCACCACTTTTTTACCGGTTGTAGAGGAAATAACACTCCAGTATTTCTGTGTCGATATTTTCCAGCGCTTATCTCCGCGGAAAAGATCGGTGAAATGCTCATAGGAATGTAGTCCATCTTCATCGCCAAAGAAATAAACCTGTTGATAAACAATACCGGAATCAGTGACCAGGTCGCTGAAGGAAACCTGGTTTATATTCGGCAACCCGATTCTTTCTGATATCACCTTGGCGCCGGTATCGCTACTGGTAAGCCTATTGCCCTCAAACAAACGGGCAAGAAGGCTATAAATAATAACACCTTTCTTACTCCTCTGTTTATAAGACAGTTCGTAGTTGTCTTTCACTCGTTTTTGCAAAAACGCAGCCAGCGCCGTATCAGTAATGCTCCCAAATGCGTCAGCAACATCAACAGCATCCTCCAGATCATCGTCCCTACCTTTCTGCAGATTATCAATGAAACCAGACATAAGGGAAGTTCTGGCAGTATCATCCATAGTCGCGAGGAAATCAGAAAGGGTATTATAGCCAGCACACATGCGAATAAATGTGCGGAAGTGATCATAGTGCAAGGTATCGAGAAACTGATTCCCTTTCAGGGGCTTCATTTTTTCCATAAGGCGTTTGAACGAACCAAGAAAACTGCTGGTATATATTTCGTCCTGCCCATAGACCATAATGTAGTACATATCAACCGGCGACATAATATCCAGGCACTTAAAGCGCACTAAATCAGTAGCTTCATG
>CAILMA010000268.1 GCA_903835145.1 uncultured Bacteroidota bacterium | reverse complement strand
AGTCTCTTAGCTCAGTTGGTTAGAGCGCTACACTGATAATGTAGAGGTCTCCAGTTCAAATCTGGAAGGGACTACTCTTAAAAGCTGAACTTTGTTCGGCTTTTGTTTATTAGCCCGCCCTTGCACCGGGCTAATTTTTTGCCTATCAGTTGTCCGTCGTTCGGAAACTGTTTATTCTTTAAACTGTGCTCCGGGTTTTTATTTTCTTTAGTTTTGGATAGCCTATTATATGGATACCAACATCAATTTCGTAATTCTTGCCATGGTTACCGGGGCACTTTTGCTGGCTGCGGTATACCATAGTGTGTTGTATTACTACAACAGGCTGAAATTGCTTGGGTCATATACATTGTATTTGTGGAGCGTTTTTGTGTATTGTTTTACGAGGTGTATATACTATAGCCATATCCCGGAAACGCTTTTTATTGTGCCAGATGAGTTATTGCAGATGGTTTCCTTTGTGCTCTACATAAAGTTCACAAAAGTAGCTATGGAGCTGGACCGGGTAAATGACCCGCTGGCCTATTGGTTTTGCAAGGTAGCACCACCCCTTGTTGTCGTGTATATTGTTGCCTTTCATTTGTTTAGGGCGCTTACGATGGCGCACTTAATACCCGGAGTGTTTACGGTTGTCAGTTATCTTTTCATCAGGGCTATATTGTTATTTGTTGGTTTCACAAGCCTTATTGCTGTTATAAAGCGCAGGACAAATGTTTACTACCGTTATATTTTTTATGCCATCTTCAGCTTTATATTGTTGGGTTTGCTTGCTACGGTATTTGAAGTAGTATTTAAGTTTAAGACGCCGATTAGTTCGTTATCTCTGCTGGCCCTTGGGTACAATCTGGATGTTTTTTTCTTTTCGGCGGCTATAAGTTACCGGGTAAGGCAGGAAACAATAGAAAAAGAAGCTGCCAACAAGCGGGTGCTGGAGCAGGAAATTGAATTGCAAAAGGCCAACCTGGAACGGGTAGTCTATTCCTATAAAGTAAAAGAAGAAGAGCGAAACCGCATTGCTACTGAGCTGCATGATGAGTTGGGTTCTACGCTTAGCTCTATATCTATACTCAGCGATGTGATATTGAATGAACGCAACGAGACCAGCCTGCGCGCCATGCAGGAGGAGATACAGAGCAATACAAAGCTGATGATGGAAAAAATGGACGATATTATATGGAGCATGAATCCGCGTAATGACTCCATGGCCAAAATGTTGCTGCGCGTCCGGTTATTTGCCACACCACTCTTTGAGGCGAGAAACATTAACTATCATTTCGACTTTGATGAGAAAATATTTGAATTTCCTATAACCATAGAAAAAAGGCAGCAGGGCTATCTCATACTCAAAGAAGCTGTAAATAACCTTGTGAAACATGCCAAAAGTACTGAAGCCTATCTTGCGGGGTATATGAAAGATGAAGGCCTGGTACTACAGGTAAGCGACAATGGGCGCGGTTATGAAACAAGTAGCGAATCGACCGGTAACGGGCTTTACAATATGAAGCAGCGGGCGGAAAATATTTCGGCTGTGCTGCAGGTTGAGTCGGGCAGCGGGAAGGGAACCGTAGTTACCTTGCTGATAAAATAGTATAAACATCTGATAGGAATAACAAAATTGATTGTAGAATTTTACCCCATATGATAAAAGTTGGAATTATAGAAGATAACGCGCCGCTAAGAGGAAGCCTAACGAAGTTGATTAACAGTCAGAAAAATATGGCGTGCGTGTTGTCGGTCAATTCCCTGATGCATATCGTAAGCGATTTGGTACACGCCATGCCCGATATTGTGTTACTGGATATTGGCCTGCCAAACATTTCAGGAATAGAGGGTGTGAAGATGATAAAGATGAGTTTTCCGGAGGTGCAGATACTCATGTTTACGGTATTTGAAGATGAGGATAAGATATTTGATGCGATTCGTTTTGGCGCTTCGGGATATATTTTAGGGCACCTCTAAAAACTAAAAGGACATAAAAAGTGCT
>CAILMA010000267.1 GCA_903835145.1 uncultured Bacteroidota bacterium | reverse complement strand
CAATATACAGTTACCTACAGCCTCTGTAAGTTCGTTTTTCTTCAGGTGGCCCACCAATTCTTCAGCCGCTTTCTCCCAAAAGTGAGGTCCGCCGGCTTTCTCGTAAATGGCCTTGTCGCCAAAGAGGGCAAATTTCTTATCAGTGGTAGCTATGTATATGATTATGGCATTACGTGCCTCCGTCTTATGCATCTCCAGCTCAGCAAATACCTCCCGGGCACGTTGCATAGGGTCAGCGTGTACACACTTATGCTCCATGTATACCCTAATTTCACCACTGGTCTTGCTTTCAGCCTCTGCAATTCGGGCCATAATCTTCTGCTGCGAATCCTTATCAATTATGGGCTTCGGCTTCTTCCTGAAAAGAGACAACATAGGTAACCGTTTAAGTCTTTGTTAGAATTTCACCTTAGGCGCACTCTGTGCAGCAGGATCGGCCTGGAACATTGCTTTTTCTTTAAAGCCAAACATACCGGCAAGTATATTGTTAGGGAAGGAAGTGACCTTAACGTTATAAGTAGTCACTACTTCGTTGAAAGCGTCCCTTGCAGTTTTTATCCTGTTTTCTGTCCCTTCAAGCTGGTCTTGCAACTGCTTGAAATTTTCATTGGCCTTCAACTGCGGATATTGTTCTGAAACAACCATCAACCGGCCCAAAGCCTGACTTAACTGACCCTGAGATGCCTGAAATTCTTTCAGCTTTTCTGGTGTAAGGTCTTTAGGATCAACCTTAATTGAAGTTGCATTGGCTCTGGCTTGAATTACCTGTGTTAATGTGGTCTTTTCGAAATCTGCAACACCCTTCACAACTTCTACGAGGTTTGGAATGAGGTCCGATCTGCGCTGGTAACTGCTTTGTACGTCAGCCCATTTATGATCTACTTCTACGCGGCTGCCGTTCATGCCATTATAGCCACAACCACCTACGAATACCAACAGCAATAAGATGCCGAGGAAAATATACAATCCTTTCATTGTTTGGAAATTTTACTCAAAAATACAGTCAATTTGTCACAAAAAGGAACACCCAATCGGCAAATAGTGTTAAATCGTCGGTGACAGCAACAATCCGGAAGGTGGGTAAAATGCTAATAGTGATTAAGTTAAGTCCTTGTTTGTTGACATTAATATGCCCTTACCAATGGAAGTGAAAGATAAAAGACTGACCCCACCCCGTGTTTACTTTCAAACCAAATTTCACCGTTCTGATAGGTCATAAATTCCTTGCAAAGCAGTAATCCGAGGCCAACCCCTTTTTCCGCTTCTGTTCCGTATGTTGAAGATGTCTTCAAACTAAAAATTTCCTTCTGTTTTTCTTCCGGCATCCCTATTCCGTTGTCATGTATTGATATGACCGCGATACCGGCATTTTGAGCGAGTTTTATTTCAATTTCGCCATCATGCGGCGTAAATTTAACAGCGTTAGTAACCAAATTGCGCAGTACTATACGCAGCATTTCTTTGTCTGCAATTAGTTCCACCTCGTCATTTATATTGTAGGTAATTTTAATGCTCTTTTTTGCAGCACCGGCCATTTTAAAGTTGCAGGCGTCATCAAGCAATTCCCTGAGCTTCACCCCCGTTAGTTGCACAGTTACACCTTGCATTTGTGTTTTAGACCAATACAATAAATTCTGCATCAGGTCCGATGTATACTTTACTTGTTCCAGTAAGTCTTTTTCTATCTCTTTTTTCTCTTCCGGGTTCAGCAAATTCTCCGATAGTATCTCCAGATAACCCCGAAGTGTATCTAAAGGCGACCTCATGTCATGGGAAACGATAGAAAACAGTTTGTTTTTTTCTTCATTAATTTTATTGAGTTGCTCATTTTGCACCAAAATCCGCTCGTTTTGCTCCATTATAGAATCAAGCCTGACCAGCGACCTCTTTTTTTCATAATTGTAATACTGTCGCAAATAATTGGTGACAAAAAACGCAAAAACAATTGCAGCAATATACTTCCACATGATATCCAAAAAATGTGCGGCGCGGTTCGGGTAAGTATCGGGGACAAGTTGAGGGTATTGATACTCAGAGTACAACAGGCCGCCAACTACAATCAGATGAAACGTTATCCAGAATTTATACAATCTGGGCGGCGATATGGCAATTAACAATTGAAACGTGAGAAAAAACAGGAATAAGGTAGGTCCACCAACACCTTCGTTAAAGTAGAAATTAGTGATGAGCGCGAGGTAGCAGCAAACGGCATATACAATTACGCACTCCTGCGCTTTACGTTTTACCCTTGAAAAGTAAAACAAAACAACCTGAACAACCAGCAGCAACAATATGACACCGCACATCAGCCGCTGACCAATGAATATATCAAAGAACAGGCAGTAAACAAGCATGAAGAATGTAATGATACTCACAACATTAAATGCCCTGTTTTCCATAGAAAACAGTTTGGGATGGCCGGTAAGATAACTCCAGAGGGATTTTAGGGGTAATATTTTAATCATAAGGGCGTGGTTAATCCTAAGCGTTGAATTCTAAGCTAAAAATTTTACAATCTTATTACATTAGGCAATTGTTAAGCAAATGTAAACAAGATTAATGAAACTCCTAAAAAGTAAGACATAACTGTTTCGCCAATTTTTCTTTTTCGATAATACCATTTAGACATCTAATTTGTGCTAATTTTATATAGTTCCCATCCGGTTATAGATTGGACTATATCAGTTGAAAGTGAAGTTAT
>CAILMA010000266.1 GCA_903835145.1 uncultured Bacteroidota bacterium | reverse complement strand
TTGTTTGTAAGCACAGCTACCAATGGCACCAAGGCATCGAACAAAGGATCATCTACAGTTGTTGCCGAGTGCCAGATAGATATGTATAACAATACTTACATCAATGGCGGCTGGCGCCAGTCTTCTACTGCCCATGGTGCTGATATGAACTATGAGCAAAACGCACGTGGCCAGGCCTACAACAACCTCCTGGTGAATTGTAAGGTAGGTTTGCGCATAGTGGGCAATCCGGTGGCAGATACCATAAATATGTCTTACGGTAACAACTTTAAATACGCCGATTCAGCTGTTATGATCAACCAGTTTTATCCGGTGGGTAATGTAACTAAACCAATGCCGACTGATATTCCAAATCCTTCCTTCCTTCCGGCTGGTTACACGCTTGGCGCTATCTACACTGCCGATACGCTTATTGGTAAGAACAACCCGATGTTTGTTAACTATCCGCTGCCCTGCCCTTCAGGCTATATCATCGATTATGCTGCCGGCTTCGATTTTCATTTACAGGCCGGGTCACCAGCACTCAACAAGGGTTTTACTGGTTTTACACCAATCACTGTAGTGCCAGTTGATCCTATTTACGGCGCAACGGAAATCACCGCTCCGGGCGTTGATATGGGTTGCTACCAGTCGAACGGAACGGGCAACCAGCACATACAATAGTTATTATCATTTGTTATAACAGATTGCTTAAAGAAAGAACAGTACGGCCTATTGGCTGTGTTGTTCTTTTTTTAGTATAAGGGGTAGCTGTTTCTTATATTCCGTTGCATCCCATTTTATTTTCCAGTGGCTCACATATTCTGCCATTGGAGGCAGACCAACTTTTGCCCTTCTCTTATCGACATTTTCGGGGTCTTGCAATGGGCGCACCCAATATTGCCCGGTATTGTCACCACTAATTTGACTACCGTAAATTTGTTTTTTACCTTCACTAAGTGCCACTCTGTCTTCAAGCAAGGCAAGGTTGGTGGCATCTGCTTTTTTTTGTTTCACTGCATCGCGCAACATTGGTAAGTATTTTTTCTGTGCCGCGGTATTTGAGTGCTGAATCACCAAAAAAAGAGCTGCATTTCCATCCTCACCTACCACATCAGCACCAAGCCACCCATATTTTTTTAAAATACGTTCTACCTTAACTAAGTCGATAGAATCTTGTAAATTAATTGAATTCCAGACATTCCGAACTTCCTTTGAGTCAAATCCGAATGCTGCTTGCACGCTGTCAAGTTCGCCTCTATATTTTTGGTCATCGTTAAGGATACCTTCTAACTCACTCGCCAGTTTCTTATTGATATGCAATTCCGCTTTTTCTTTGTTATGCTTTATTTCAGCGCAAAGCTTTTCCCATCTTTCATCGGTATGAAGATCTATGAGGTCTGCATCGGCTAAAAGCTCATTGTAATAGGTGAATTTGCCCTTACCTGCCAACGCAAACAGTAAATGAAAGGCAGAATCAGTTTTATTAGCTTTGGCCCAGGCACAAGCTGCATTATATCTATCTTCAGTAGTTGCTTTGCCTTTGTTAGCAGCAAAAGCGTGAGAATAGACAATGGCTGCCTGAGCATATTCTTTGTTCTGGAACAATTGCCTGGCCTTTGATATCGAATCATTGTAGTGATTGCTACTTTGTGCATGAGCAACAAATGACGAAAGCAGGAAAACGTATATTATAATGTGTTTCATTTTCTGTGAAATTTTTAAAAAGAATTATTTGGTGTTGCAATCAAAAGTGCCCAATATTTTCTTTTTTGCATCCTTGTTTGCCAACCAAAGCTGGTATTTACCTTTGACCTTCAAGCTATCTGCTTTTTCAAAATTTATCGAAAGGCTATCGATTGAATAAACCATATCACCTTTGAAATGCTCGACAAAAACACTACCCATAAATTGTTCATTCAGTTTGTTTGAAGAATTGGAATCTCCAATTGCATGAGCAGATTTGCTAATTTCTTTTTGCGTTATCCACAATATTCCACTGTCGTTTAAAGAGCCGGTTATATGTTTCAGTTCAATAGAGAACGGAAATTCAGCAGAGGGTGTATTAAGAGCCAATGAAAAAACGACATCGTTTCCTTTTCTGCTCAATGAGCAAGAATGGTAGTAGGATGAATTGACTTTAACAGAAGATGTGTCAGCAAGTTTTTTGGGAATTCCTGATTCCACCGATGAAATTGGGTTTATCTCATTGCGACCGTTTTCGGTTAGGAACGTATCACTATAGGTTTTTCCACCATCAGTTATGGAAAAGATGTCTATTTGTCTTGATCTTTTTTTGTCTCCGTTTTGGCAGGACAAGCAAATGGAAAAAAAAATGAAAATGAAGGCGAAATTTACAGTTCGTTTTGGCATATGATTTCTATCTTAAGCAATAG
>CAILMA010000265.1 GCA_903835145.1 uncultured Bacteroidota bacterium | reverse complement strand
GCTACAGGATACAGGTACTGAACCACCGAAGAGGAATCAATATTCCAGTGTTCGTAAATAAAAATTAAGTTAGAAGGCCACAAGAGTTTCCCCAAATAAAACCAGACGACGTGACCAGCTAATAAACAGCGCATGACTGGTGTTAATGCAAAATCAGCACCATTGGCACCAATATAGACACGTTCAACCCAGGCGGTAAAACAGCCGCCAACAATACCTAAAGCAAACCAAGGCAAGAGAGGCACTACATCGCGTTTGAAGGAGATTGTTCCGCGTTGCCACCAGAATATAACCAATAAAGCAGCGGGAAGTGTCGCAGTTACCGTTTTCGAAAGCAGCGCCAAAATAAAGAAGATTAAGCCCAGTAGGTAACTGTTACGTTTACGCTCTTGATCATATTTAATATAATTGATCGCAGCCAAAAGATAAAAAATGGCAGAAATTGTATTTTTTTGTTCCGTCACCCAGGCAATGGATTCCACATAGACTGGATGTAGTGCAAAAATAAATCCAGCCACCCAGGCGCCCGGAATTGCTAATTTTCTAAGTACGACAACCAGTAAGAAGACGGCAACTGTATGAAAGAAAATATTAGCAATATGATAGAACGAAGCTGTGTCACCCCACAGAGCATGCTCGAACCAGAAAATGCTATGTAAAAGAGGATAGTATTGCTGCGTTGCCCCCAATTTAGTCCAAATAAGCCATAGCCCTTCAAAGGATCGTAAATCAACACGGGTAACATGGGCGTCATCATCCCAGATAAAACCGCCTCCAATAGCCTGCCAGTGGGAGAAAATAGTTGCCAGGAGTAGAAGAGCACCTCTCCACATGTTACCCACATCCAAGGTAAGGGTCCATGAATCTGCATTAGATTCATCAGGTTGTTGCGTGTGTAATTGAGTAGTAAGGCCCATGGATAGCAGAAGAATAAAAAATACTAGTTTTAAAGATACCTAAGCTGAGGCAATCTTTCTTTTAGTGTTGTACCCGATGACTTTATAAAACTGAAAAGGTTATTTTTTTATTCGCAAAAACGAATTATTCGTAAAGCTATAATTATCAATGAGTTATAATGCATTGAGCATTATCCTAATTCCTGAACTTTAAACCCTAGATTAACATAAAGCTTAAGCCTATCGCGTAGATTTAATAGCAAGTCCTTCAGCACGATCTACTATAAACTTAGGCCGTCCCAGGACTTCTTCATAAATACGACCTATGTACTCTCCTAAGATACCAACACTGATTAGTTGAATTCCTCCCATAAACAGAATTAGGATAACCAGAGTTGGGTTTCCAATCGGAAAATTAAATCCCATGAGTTTCATAGTCAGGTACACAACCCCTCCCAAGAAGGAAAGTCCTGCTATGAGAAATCCAAATTGAGTGCTCAATGTCAGTGCATAACTCGAAAAA
This sequence comes from uncultured Bacteroidota bacterium, assembly GCA_903835145.1. GTDB lineage: Bacteria > Bacteroidota > Bacteroidia > Chitinophagales > Chitinophagaceae > Flavipsychrobacter. Next base: position 2,562 of record CAILMA010000265.1, on the reverse strand, counting down.
CCGAAAATTCCATTAAAGCCAATGCGTAAAGATCCGAAAAATCGGTTATAGTTAGTATCTCCAGAGAAACGAGCAGGGCGATCAAAAGGAATTAACACCTGCTTAAATCCAACTACAGCAACCATTCCTCTTAAAAAGCCGTGACTTTCCTTAAGACGAATCACTTCATCGACAGCTCGGCGTGACAAAAGTCGAAAATCACCTGTATTGGGTGGAATAGAAACATTCGCAATTTTCCTGATTACTGCATAGCCTAACTTAGCCACGGTACGCTTAACCCAAGGCTCACCCTTACGACTCATTCTCTGAGGCAAAACGACATCATAACCCTCCTTCCACTTCTCTACCATAGAGGCCACCAGTTCGGGTGGATCCTGCAAATCCACATCCATGATAATTACCGCACTCCCTTCCGCATAGCTCATGCCACCAAACGTGGCCATGGGCTGACCAAATCGTCTTGAAAATTTAATCAGCTTGATTCGAAAGTCCCTACTTCGCTCGAGCAGAATAACCTCCTCAGTTTTGTCTGGTGAAGGATCTAGGGCAAAAATAATTTCATAATCCTCCGTTATCGAAGCAAGAATAGGTCTAATACGTGCCAAAAATTCAGGGACGTTTTTTTCCTCTCGGTAAACAGGAATAACAAAACTCAAAAGCATAACCTATGGAATCCTAAGTTTGCTTGTAGGAGCAAGTCTTTTGATCTAAGTTCAAAGTAACTCGTTTGGAATAACCTATCCTATTCTTATATGCTATTAAATCGTGTTTTTTTACCACGTTATACCTCCGTACTAGTAGCTATGTGTATAGCCTTAAGCCACTTTCGTTACGCACACGCTCAAGCTATCTATTCGACACCTTATACGATCAGCACTATGGCAGGGGCAGCATATAACGCTGGCACATCCGACGGATCAGGAGTAAACGCTCAATTCAACAATCCTTTTGGTATCGCAGTCGATAACACAGGTAATATCTATGTTGCCGACAGTAAAAACTATGCTGTAAGAAAGATCACCCCATCAGGTCTAGTCACAACGATCGCTGGACAGCCAGGAACAGCTGGCAACACCAATGGTGTTGGGACAGCAGCTCAATTTGGAGTCATTGAAGGAATAGCTGTTGATTCTTTCGGTAATCTTTATGTGACAGACATCACATACAATACGGTCAGGAAGCTAACTCAAACAAGCGGCACCTGGACTGTTTCTACTCTGTTATCAAGTACAGCAGGACTTAATCAACCCATTGGTATTGCAGTCGACAGTACAGGCAACCTTTATGTCGCTGATTCAAGTAATTTTGTAATTCGTAAAATTACTTCTGCAGGATTGATGACTACGCTTGCAGGTTCTATTGGCCAAAGTAGCGGAATAGACGGTACAGGCTCAGGTGCAACCTTTGCTGGGCCCGTTGGCGTTGCAGTAGACAATTTAGGCAATGTTTATGTAACAGATTCTGCAGCCTCTACTATCAGAAAGGTTACCCCTGCTGGCACCACCACAACCATATCTGGTTTTATCGGAGATCCTCGTCTCATTGATGGCCTACTGAGTTCTACAATAACACGATTTAGTCATCCGTTCGCAATAGCTGTAGACTCTACTGGAAATCTTTTTATTACAGATCAAAGCAGCCTTACAGTGGTGCGAGAAATCTCAGCTTCAGGCGTTGTGAGTACAATTGCTGGTGCAGCAAACATTGCAGCAGCAAACAACGGAGTAGGTAATATAGCTTATTTCAACAATCCCCATGGAATTGCCGTGGATACATCAGGAAACTTATATATCGCAGATTCCAGCAATTCGATGATTAGAAAAGGTGTCTCTCCTAATGCCATTTTATTATCACCTATAGTAACCAGTGCTACAACAGCATTAGGATATGTTAACAATACTTTTTCGTATACGATTACTGGATCAAATAGTCCAACAAGTTACGCCGTCAGCGGTACTTTACCAACAGGGCTTACTTTAAATACTACTACAGGAGTAATCTCAGGAATTCCTACCACTGTTGGTACGAGTAGTCTCACACTGTCTGCTTTAAATAGTGTCGGAATTGGCACTTCTGCGTTAACTATAACAATAACTGCAATTACACATTCTACACCAATAATGAACACACAGCCGCTTACACAATCTGTAAAACTAGGCGCTGCTTTTACACTTTCTGTAAACGTTACATCAACAGGAACTACACCTACATATCAATGGTACTTTAATAATGTAGCTATAACTGGAGCAACGTCTACAACCTATACGATACCAAGTGTACTAGCATCAAATGCAGGTTCTTACACAGTAACTGCAACTAACAGTGCTGGCTCAGTAACATCTCAAGCTGCACAACTCACAGTATTAAATCCAGGTCGTCTCACCAACTTATCTGTTTTGTCCTTAGATGGCCCTGGTTCCCAGCTTCTTACAGTAGGTTTCGTTTCAGGCGGTCTAGGCACTACAGGTTCACAGAATCTGCTAATCCGTGGAATAGGTCCAACACTCGGAGCAGCTCCATTTAATGTTCCGAACGTACTACCTGATCCAACTTTAAGTGTAT
>CAILMA010000264.1 GCA_903835145.1 uncultured Bacteroidota bacterium | reverse complement strand
TGGAGGTGGATTGGCGAATTATTTTTAAGCTTTTTAAGTTCCTCGGATGTCTCTTTGACAGATATAATAACAGCTTTTGCCATGATAGTTATATAGCAAATATTGTGCCAAAAATAGTTGTCTAAATGGTATAATAACTTCGCATGACCTGCGGAACCTATTTTACAAACGGACTGCTGGAAATACAGTTATGAGAAGGTTACCAGTTTATTTTTTGCTCGATACCTCGGGTTCTATGAATGGAGAACCGATACAGGCCCTTAACAATGCCCTCAGCGGCATGGTGAATACGCTGCGCACCGACCCGCAGGCACTGGACTCGCTGTGGCTGAGCATCATAACATTTGACCGGGAGATAAGGGAGCTTGTGCCACTAACAGAGCTGGTGAGTTTTCAGCTGCCGGAGATACACTGCCCCGAAAGTGGCCCAACCAATATGGGTGCAGCACTTACCCTGCTTTGCGAAAAGGTAGATGCCGATGTGCGCAAAAGCTCCCCAACACAGAAAGGCGACTGGAAACCCCTCTTGTTTATAATGACCGATGGCAGCCCTTCAGATCTTGGTGCTTACCGGGAAGCGATACCGCAGGTGAAGGCAAGGAATTTTGGGGTGATCGTTGGTTGCGCGGCCGGCCCAAAGGCAAAGGAGGAATTCCTGAAAGAGCTCACCGACAAAGTGGTGCGCCTTGATACTGCCGACAGCACGACCCTAAAGCAGTTTTTCCGCTGGGTATCAGACAGTATACAGCAAGGCAGCAACAGCCAGGGCACCGGTGATAGCCTGCGCTTGCCGCCGCCTCCGGCGGAGCTGAGTTTGGTGATATGATGTGTGGGGATTATAATTTTTTTGCAACTAACCTGATCACATCAGCAATGCCGTTGTGGTAACTGCCTTCGTTTAATTCAGTGGAAATGTCTTTAAGTGAAGATGTAAAAATAAAGTCCACCATTTGAGTGTTCTTTCCCATTTCTGCGTCGTTGCAAAAGTCCTTAAATAGACTGCTATTCTCGGATTTTGCGCCTTGCATAAAAGACAAATAACTATTCAACCCGGTGGACTTTATTTCTACATCTTCACTAAAGGACGCAGCGGTGAAATAATGTTACCTTCGTATCGCTATAAAACGAATTGCCGCCGTTATGGTCCGGATCATTAAGACAGCTTTGAAATGGATAGCCCGAACCCTGCTTTTTTTGGTGGGCTTTATAGTGCTGTACCTTGTAACAGCATTTGTGGCAAGCCGCATTACGGTAAATGGTAACGCCGGTGGCGGGCATGACGTTGCTATCTATATAAAGACCAATGGGGTGCACACGGATATTGTGGTGCCCGTGAAAAACGACATTGCCGACTGGAGCACCGAGGTGAAATACAGCAATACTACCGGCAATGATACAGGGCTACACTACATGGCTGTTGGCTGGGGTGATAAAGGCTTTTACCTGCAAACCCCTACTTGGGCCGATCTCAAATTTTCAGTAGCTTTTAACGCCGTGTGTGGGTTAAGCACCACAGCGATGCACGTTACTTTTTATGGTCCGCTTGCTGAGCATGAAAGCTGCCACCAGATATGGATAAGCCGGGCGGAATACACGAAACTTGTGCACTACATAAGTGGTAGTTTTCAGAAAGGGGCGGACGGGCATTTTCAATACATAAAAACCAATGCCAACTACGGCAGCAATGATGCGTTTTATGAAGCCAATGGCAGCTATTGTTTGTTTTTTACGTGCAATACATGGGCGAATAGTGCCTTAAAAAGTTGTAACCAACGCGCCTGCCTGTGGACAGTTTTCAAGACCGGTATTTTTCAGAAGTATGAAAAGGGGCAGTGACATTATAAATCGTCATGCGGCCACGGGTGTCATCCTGCGCCAAGGCGAGACAGGTCCGAAGTCGCTTCTACGCAACTTGCAAAAGGCCCATGACATCGAATTTGGAAGCCGAAATTAGTGCCTAATCATTAACACAATAACACCCCGCGCTGCGGGGTGTTATTGTGTTAGTAGGTGTGTTTGTTATTAGTCGACTTTAATGAACTTATCGGCCTTGATGAGTTGGTTGTCGGCGGTGTAGATCATCACGAGGTACATACCGTTGGCGAGGTGGCTTACGTCGATGCTTGTGGCATCTTCTATGCGGGTGATGAGCTTGCCGTCAGGGCTT
>CAILMA010000263.1 GCA_903835145.1 uncultured Bacteroidota bacterium | reverse complement strand
ATAGTATAGGAGCAAAGGTCTCATGTTGCACTATCGCCCATTCGTTCTGAGCTTCGATGATGCAAGGTTTCACGTAGCAGCCGCTTTCGTAGTTTTCGCCTGTAAGTATGCCGCCCTTCACCACTTCCTTACCACCGGCTTTTTTCGCCTCTTGTATGGCATTGGTGTATGCAGTTACCGCATCAATATCTATCAATGGACCTACATGGCTCTTTTCATCCAGAGGATTACCAATTACTAATTGTTTGTAAGCAGCAACTAATTTTTTCTTGAATACGTCATAGATATTTTCGTGTATAATGAGGCGGCGTGTAGTGGTGCATCGCTGCCCGGCCGTGCCAACGGCACCAAATATTGCTGCACGCAATGCGATATCGAGGTCGGCATTTTCTGTGATAATGATGGCATTGTTACCTCCAAGCTCCAACAAAGATTTACCGAGGCGAGAGGCAACTGCTGAACCGACAGCCTTACCCATGCGGGTAGATCCTGTAGCCGAAATCATTGGTATTCTTATGTCATTGCTCATCCATTCGCCTGTTTCGCGGCCACCAACTATCAGGCTGCAAACGCCTTCAGGTACATTGTTCGCTTTAAAAACAGCGGCAACTATGTGCTGGCATGCAATGGCCGACAACGGTGTTTTTTCTGATGGCTTCCAAACGCAGGTATCGCCACATATCCAAGAAAGGGCACTGTTCCATGCCCAAACTGCTACCGGGAAGTTGAATGCACTTATTACACCAACTATGCCCAATGGGTGCCACTGCTCGTACATGCGGTGGCGGGGGCGCTCGCTGTGCATAGAAAGGCCATAAAGCTGGCGAGACATACCAACCGCAAAATCGCAGATGTCTATCATTTCCTGCACTTCACCATACCCTTCCTGCAGGCTCTTACCCATTTCATAAGATACGAGTTTACCGAGGGGTTCTTTGTACTTCCGCAGTGCATCGCCAACCTGGCGCACCACTTCGCCGCGCTTTGGAGCCGGCCAAGTGCGCCACTCCGCAAATGCCGCGAGCGACTGGTCTATAACCGCATCATATGTTTCGCGGGTAACACTATTTACCGATGCTATTTTTTTGCCGTCAACAGGTGAAAACGATTCTATTTTCTGTCCACCAGCTTTCAGCCATTTAGTACCAGTGCAGGCACCTTCGTTTATTTTTTCGATGCCTAATTTATCAAGGACCTTATCCATTTTCATACGCAAGAATGTTTTTCACCTGCAAATTTAATCTTTAAAGTGTTGAAAGGAAACTATAGTTTTCATGAGCTGGCCGCCGGGAAAGGAAGAACAAGGAAAGAAACCAGTCACATATGCAACTGCGCCGGCATGAATAAAGTTGCTATTAAGGATTTAGCGGATTGTGATGACTTCTTTGCTGAATATTGCTTGTAGCTTAGGAAGAGATAGCGGTTTTTCGATATACCCGGAAACAAGCGGATGATTGTTTGATTTTTGTTTATCAAGTGGGTCAACTGAAGATGAGAGCATATAAATCTTAGTGATGCATTTTGTTGTATCCTGATAAAATGCAGATAACTCATCAAGCAATTGCCACCCTGACATCTTTGGCATGTTAATGTCTAAAATGAGAATCCGTTCGGCCGAACCAGAATCGTTGCAATTGTCAACGATAAACCTTAACCCACCTTCAGGGTCAGTGAAACTTCTTATAGCGGTCTCCGGCAATAATTCCTTTAAAAAAATCTCGCAAATGATATTGCTGATCTCGTCATCATCCACAATAATAAACCCCGGCATCCGCTTGTGTTCATTCTCCATAAAAATAACCGATAGTGTAGGCGTTATTAAATAGTTTCAAATTCCAGTACGAATACTGTTCCTTTATTTACTTCACTCGCGATAGCTATTTTCCCGTTCATGCTTTCCACCTGTGTCTTCACCATGAATAAACCCATGCCTTTTCCTTCAATGTGGTGATGGAAGCGTTTGTACAATCCAAAGACTTGATCACCACCTTTCTTGAGGTCGATACCTATCCCGTTATCCTTAAAGGTAATGTTTATTTTATTATCTTTTTGCATTGTACTGATTTCAATCATCGATTTAATGTCAGTTTGCTTGTATTTGATGCTATTCAGTATCAGGTTGTAAAATATACTATATAAATAGCTTTTTAAAGCCGGCATATTTTCAGCGTCTGTAAAATCGGTTTTGATTTCAATATGTTCATTTTGTATAATATTTGAAATACTTAGTTTTATATCTTCAATTATTTTCGAAAATGAAATCAATTCCTTTCTTTCATTCACCTGTTGCTTTGTATGGAAAATGTCATTAAGATCTTTGATAACATTATCGAGGTTTGACACTGAAGTTGAAAGGTAACTGATCATTTTCTTTGCCTTACTCCAGTCCATTTCAATGTTGGAAAGGATATCAGCAATACCGCTTATATTCGCAACAGGTGCCCTGAGGTTGTGCGATACGATGTAGGAAAACTGCTCGAGGTCTTTATTGTGCTGCACAATATCTGCTATCATTCTCGTACGTTCTTTGTCAGCAACTTTTTGTTCTGTAATGTCGTGTGCTATTCCTAAAATAGCTATTTCATTTCTTCCAGCTGGAATATACGGCACTTTTATAGTGTGGAAAAAACGAATGTTACCATTGTGGTCTATAAAAGATGATTCCGGTATCATTTTCGAAATACCGGTTTCAATAATATCATCATCAAAAACAAAAAAACTGTTTTTTTCATCGAATTGGGTTAGTTTTCGATGATTTTTTTGGTCTATCAGTTCTTCTGGGTTAAGATTAAAAAGTGAAGCAAAGGCTTTATTTACAAATAGGAACTCGCCTGTTACTGTTTGCGCAAAAACCGATTGGGGGATAAGATCGAGAATTTTTCTGAGGTTGGCTTCCGACTGGGCAAGTGCCTGCTCTGTGTCTTTGGTAGCGGTAACGTCGTGCGCTACACCATATAATTTTAAATGATTATCCCTTTGCATACCCATAGCTCGTATATGAAACAGCCACTACAAGTAACCT
>CAILMA010000262.1 GCA_903835145.1 uncultured Bacteroidota bacterium | reverse complement strand
ATTTTTTTTTTCGTATGTGGGTAAAGATTACCCGCATTGTCTTGTGTTACATATAGACAATGCCCGCTTAATATCGGTTTTTTGTATTATACATATTTTGTAGGTCGTTTTTGTTCATGGAGCAAGGATACGGAGAGATTTCGAAGTTATCAACATAGGTTATTAACATCGTGTGGATAACCTTGTATTTTGTGTTGGTAAGTGGCACATTTTTGTTGCGGAAAAAAGTGTTAAAGTTTTTAACACTCCCCTACCGAGAGGGTAGGGGAGTAAAAAACGGTTTTTGTGGCATTTTTAGGGGGATACCTGCGGTCCGGGCTATCCGCTGCAATCCCTACATTGATGCTCTCTGCGTTCGCTCAATTTCGGGGATTTTCGCTACTATCCCTATCCCGTCGAGGGAACATCTTTTTGACGCTCCGCTAAGGGTCCTACCGGACGGGTCGCCCTCACGCCGGGCGGGGGCGGAGTAAGGTTTATAGGGGGCGGGCAGGCGTTGCTGCCGGGTGAGCCTTGAGGGCTCAGGGCTGTTTGTCCGCTAACGCGGGAGTTGGGTTGGTCGATGTGGGCCAGCTGGCCAGCTGGCAAAAAGCCCCCCCTGACGTGATGCCAGGGGAGACTTTTTTAAGGTTTGGGTTGGTAGTTAGGGTAAAATTCGACGTTGGACACGCTGTTGATGAAGTTGTAGTCGTAACCTTTTTCGTAGTGCGTTATCTGTGGGTCGGTGAGCCGAGTACCGCAGAGAAACATAATAATACAGTCGAAATTGGGGAAATTAAGAAGCCAGCTTTCAGCATCTTGTTTGGTTTTTGCGTAGATATCGAGGTGTTCAATATCCCATCCACTGGTACCGGTGATGGGGTCCTTTGTGTAAATTTCAAACCCGTAGGCCCGAATGTGTTCTGTGTACTTTCTCATTTTTTTGTTGGTTTTATTATGTTGTAGCTGTACATAAATCGCTTGCGAAAGTGTAGTTTTTCAACTGGTGTGTATTCTTTTGATGCCATGATACAATTGTAAGCTAAACTAAAAGTCTGCCATCCATCCCGCTCAAATTTGGGTATTAACTCACCTGCAAAGCGAGTATTGAAACCGCCATTTTCGGTTAAATACTCAAGCATTTGCTGAGCCAGTTCTAACAACTGCCGTTTTTTAAAATGGGTAAATTCTAAGTCTCTTTGATATACCCAGTCATCGTAAAAAAATTTGTCTGAATTCATTTTTTAGATTTTAAAATTCAATTACCGCAATATCGCGGAACACGTTGTTAATAGTACGTTTGGTCTGGTAACCAATCGGTAACGGGCGATGGTTCCCAGCGCTTATTTCGTATATCGGTGTATCTTCAACAATGTCAAAGTAGACACTATCTTCACTGGTGCCAGTGATGGTGCCCTTTAACAGTCGTACACCTCCGAATGTAGCTGAAGGGAATTTCCCTACTGTGTACGCTTCACGTATCCACAGTAGGGACCCGACCTTAAATTTTTCATTCATAGGCTGATTTTTTGGTGAACAATATTTCAAGGAACTACAGATTTTCTGGACCTGCTAACCACATTTTAGACCCTTTAGTGGGTTGCCATTTTTTTCAGTTACGACCTTGGAAAATGCCACGAAAAACTCAACGATAGGTTAAACCACTTTTTTACTGATATCAGACTACTAAGTTACTGATTTTCAACGCTTTATACAAGGTATTTGTGTTATTGTTGTGTTAATATGTATTTATGTTATATGTTTATTTTTTGTAATTCACCCAGTCCTGAGCACCCGTACCTATTACAAAACGATGAAGCTTCCGGGCATAAAAAAACCCCGCAGTTTTGCGAGGTTTTGCCGTCTTTTCATCGACTCTATTCAGAGTAATTACCATCTCCAAAGGTTCAATTCCTTGAGCGCTTTTATATTATCCATCTGGTGGTTATGCCATGTTGCCAACTTGTCTTTTTCGTATTGGTTAATAGAATCAATATTTTGCTTTAGTTCACAAGCTAAGGCTTCCATGTCTCTTTTAGCTTTAGATATTGCGCCCGGATCGTTCGACGTTGACACAACGTTATTGAGTCTACCAAGTTTAGCAAATATTGCATCATCAGCGTTTAACATAGCTTGCTCATAAGTATCCGATTGAATAACATGGTGTTGCTGACAGATACCAGAGCAGGGTAACAGCAACAAAAAGATTAATTTTTTCATGTCTTGACTTTTTTAGTTACATGCAAATGTAATGCCAAAAAAAACACGCCCCTAATGGAGCGTGTTAATATTCTTATTTCTTAGCCAGTATAACCGCTTGATTTTAGATTCATAATACTTTCGCTTGAATGGGTGTTTTTCCATCTCAGAGCGCAATTTCTGAATCTTTTCTGTGAGGGTTAACTTATGCACACGCTTAGCGTTTTTTGCTGAGACGGGCATAATAAGCAGCTTTTTTAGCGTAATAGCAACACAACTTACTACCAGCACTACAAGCGTTCATCTTGTCTTTGTAATAGTAATATTTTTGACGGGCTGAATACCTCACACCCCTTTTTTTAAGTCCGTAAGCCATCAGTAAAAATTTTTGGTTTGTAAAAAAATGTTAGTCCGAGCAGGCAGAGAAGTAAAATAAAACCGCCTTTAAAAGTTGGTATTCTACCTTTTATTACTTCCTGCCAGCCGAGAAAAAACCGTTTAAGCTCGTTTGCGCCCTCGCCATACCTTCGCTGTAGTCTTGGTCTGTAATGTATTGCTCGGGTTCGCCTGTGCCATTCTCAACGTCATAAATAGCCTTAATAAAGGCTATTGCACCTTGTGAAGTAGTATCTACATCGTCAGTGGCGCCGAGGCCTGTAAATTTGCTTACCGCAGCTATGTAAGCGGACGTGTTGTTTTCGTTAGCAGGGGCATATTTGGTAATGATGCTTTGTATGTCGGTGAGATCATCCTTGACTATTTTAGTGTGATAATCCAGCAGGCTTGCACGGATGCCAAAGCCCACATCTTCAAAAATGATAAAATGACCGTCATTTCCGACTTTTCCTTTCCAGGCTGTGCCGTCATCAATGAGATTGCCCGGATTATTGTTGCGGATGCCTTTAGGCGCATCCGCTTTACCTCTGAAATCGTTTGCCATTAGTTTAGTGACATTTTTTTGAATGAACGAATGATTTTTCTTTCGGGCTTGGTTGATGACTTCTTTACGCTGAAATCAATAGACCCTTTGTTAAAGGCCATGTTTACCAGCAGTACCAGCGTTACAAATGGACTTACAGCCACTATAACAGCCAGCACCGCCAGTAAAAGGATTACAGCTATAGGAGCCAGCCAGACCAGCCCTTTTAGTTGCTTTGGTTCCATCAAAATGACATTTCATAGCCAAAAAAATGGAAGTAGTTAGGGCACCACTGGAAGGAAGGATTTGCGACCCATAACGATGATGGAAGCTGAGTATGCTGAACAAGCAGCATTTGCGCACAGTCCAACACAGGAATAGGCTGTGCAGGACTGGAGATGTTGTTAGCGTCCCCATACATCGTACTGGTGTTGATGTCCCATGGCGAATTACTATCGGCAAAGCCAAATAGATCAAAAAGCCGATTTTCCAAGGTGCCGGCAAAGCCATCGGTTTCAATGATTTTGCCGTTAAACAGCAAAACAGGGTCAACTTTAGTATTGACGGCTGGATTACTGGGCGCGAAAACGCTTGGGTTTTTGTTAACAACCATATTGTTATTAAATACCAAGTCGCCAAAATACACGTTAGCAGGCCTGCCAGCACCAGCATAAAACTGCTTTTTATGCAATTCGTAACAAGTGAGCTGGACCGTGCGAATGGCACGGGGAAAACGCTGTAACTCAGCGTTAACCATGTCTTTTATGAATTCTTTGTCAAAAATTGTCATTACTTTTTGAAGCTTTTATATATTTTATAAAATACAAAGAGTACAAGCAAACCAAATGCTAGGCCAACGCCAGTTTTGGCAGCATTGGATAAGCCAGCAAAAAAATTTTTAATCGGGTCGGGGAGCGCATCTGTCAGCTTGCTTACGAGCGAGCCAGCTTCAGAATCAATGTCATCTTGAGACACGATTGTACCGTCCTCAAATTTGATATTGTCAGGGTTAAACTGTATCCACACGGGGTTTACTTCGTTTTCAACCTGAAGCATCAACGTATTTTCGGTAACATGATAGGAGGCTTTAACTCCCACGACTTTTGAATTTCCCTTATCGGTAAGCTTACCAGCGGGAGTAGTCGGAAAATCAGACAAACTATTGAAGTAATCGTACGTAGAAAACGCAGGAACAACAACAAAGGTTTTGCCTATCAAATTCGATAAACTCATTTTGTTTAAAATTAAAAAAGCGCAACTTTTTAGTTTTGCGCTTTTAGTTAATAAATTGACATTCTATCAGTGGATAGATGACGTTGTTGTTGTGGTGCCACTGGTGGAGCTGGAACTGGTCAACTTTGCCACAGCGTTATTTACCAGATCGGCTATTTTGTTATCAAGAGCAGCCAATACTTCGGACGTTACGTCTTCGGTGAGCTTTTCTTTCGCTGCCTCAAAGTCTGTTGCAGAACCTGCAATTTTTTCTTCGATAGCTTTTTCGATATCTGAAATAACAGTCTGAACAGCTGAATTACCAATGAGACCTGATGCATTAAAAGGTAATGCCGGATTAAACCCGGTACCCGCTGTATCGGCCGTTCCAACTGGTGCAACAGATGGCGTGCCACCTGAATGAGAGACTGCAGAACCGTCGGCAACATGTGCAATAAGTGAGAGCAAGCACGCTCCAAATTTTGAAAAAACACTCATTTTTATTGTGTTTAAAAGTTTTCAATATAACCCGTATCCTTTCGGGGTTATGCTGCCTTATTCGGCAGTCTGTTTTTTGTGAATGAAGAAGTACCATACAGCCGCTAAAATTCCGAGTATGGGCATAATGCCCAACCCGAAGATTTTAAACGCTTTTTTACCCCTTCTGCGCCTTGATTGCTTACGCATAGGGCGAGAGAGTGAACGGTACGCCCTACGAACAGAGCGACGCCCTATACGCCTTCTGCGAAAACGAGCACGCTTTATTTTAACATAACGCCTCATTTTTCGGTACCTTCTAAGATACTTTTTTCTCATGGTTGTTTACCATTTGGTTTTGGAATTTTTAGCCTTCCACCGCAAAAATTCCTCGTGTTCCGCATCTTCTGTATCATCGTCCAAATCCGCTTCATCGGACTTGGAATCTGACACCATCCATTTCGCTATCGTCTTTTTAAGTATAACAAACAGCGCTCCTATAGATAATTTGACGATCCAGTTTTCATCGTTTTTTCTTACGGCATTTCCCAAAACGCCTTCCGCTTGTTTGTTGCGGTCCCACCATGCATTTGCATCGGCTTGTATTTTTCGGAGGCTTTCCGAATCGGTTTCAATAAAGCTATCATAAAGCTTTATTATCGCATCTGTAGCGCGCATGTTATACTATTTTTTTTTGCTAACAAAAAGGATAAGAAGAATTGAGCCTACAACGAGTAAAATTGTCGGGAGGTTCTTTTGATAATCAAATACAACGTCTTGTTGCATTTGGACTTTCGGTCCACCGTTTTTGGCAAGCCCGCCAAGTATATTGGTAAGGCCTGCCAAAAATCCCTGTTTTTGGGGTGGGTCGGGTGTAATTACGACCTCATCCAAAATCGAACCGGGACCGGGTGAACTGAAACTTGGGGCATCTTGTTCGGTATCGAAAAAATTCGTACCTGTAATACCTAAGTCCATAATTAACTAATTTAATTTTTGGTGACTACTTCTTTTTCATCATAAGCATGACGAGAACAAGGGCACCAGCAGCCAGACCGCCATACATCAACATTTTCTGTTGACCAGCATGAGGGTTCTGACCGGGTTGACCCCCGGCAGCGAGACCACCAAGCAAACCGCCAGCAGCACCGCCACCATAGAGAGAGCCGACAAGCTGACCAGCTGAACCAATAACCCCACCGGAAGCTTTCAGTATTGAAGTTGCTCCGTTGGATGGATCCATATGGTTCATGTAAGCTACCATCTTGCTCTCATTGTTAGCTTGGTTTTTTAGTACACGGTCATCTTGTCCGTGTTCTTTGGCTTCCATGCGGTCGTCTTGCCTGTGTTCTTTCATCATCATGCGCTCGTGATACTTGAACTCATCAAGCTGCATCTGCCTTTTACCACCAAAAATCTTTCCGAAAAAGCTCATATCTTAAATTTTAGAGCGTGATTAAAAAAGGTTTCTGTTAGCTCCTCAACCCGCGAGAGCTTGCAGCACCAGCACGGTTTGCACCGAAATTGTGCGCTGCAATATGGGCTTTACCCATGTGCATTTCACCGTGGTGTTTGTGCATTTTCTGGTTGTGTTTGTGCTGTTTGTTGCCTGCTTTGGTGTGCGCTTTCATGTGGGTGTGGCTGTCATGTTTGTACCTACGCACAACGAGTATGTTGTTACCAGATGTAACCAATGTAGCATTTAAAGTAAAGTCAAGCTTTACAGCGTGCATTAATTCATGATGGTGATGACCGGGCAAGCCGTTGGGCTTGTAATGACCGATGTGGTAACATTGCCCACGGAGTTGAGCTTCTGTCTTTGTCTCAAAACAGTTTACCATACGAGAATACATACGGTCAGGTGTAAGCGTCTGACTTACGTCATCAGTTCTTACTGTCAAAGCCTGAACAACTGTATTTGCGTCTGTAAAATCGCCATAGGTACCGAGGCCTTGATCGTAGTTGATAAAAAGAGCTGAATATACATCATCGCCGAGTGGCGGATTGTAATTGCTCTTACCGGCCGTGATGGTATCGACCCAAATCATCGGAATCATTACTTCGTGCCCTTCTTGTTCGATAGGGTTAACGTCCAACTGGCAACTGTTAACTGTGAAGTTTGCAGCCGTGTAAACGTTCTGCATGGTCACCGTCATCAGGAATTCATCACCGCCGTTGAGGTCGATAACACCGTGAAAATCAATCTTACCTGTCAGGATTGCGGTACCGTTACCGCGCTGAATCATGTAGGTACCGTTAAGGACTGATGAAAGGGTGCCTTTAAAAAAAGCACTTTCCACCAATAGATCCTGGAGGTTGTTTTTGAAAATCTGGTGGTCATGTCCGTTACGCCGGAGAATGCCCTCGACAGTGATACCCCTAAGATTGGGGAGTGTGGTCATCGTACCCGTAGAGGTTGGGTTTACGAGACGGAAAGTGAAACCAATACCGCCCATACATATAGAGCTGTACGTTTCTTTGTCATTTACGTTACCTTGTAAAGTCATGGTCGAACGTTTTTTTTAAATGGGTTATTCGATGTGACCGCCGTGCACATGTTCGTCAATCATTGGACGAGCAAAGTAACCGGCTATCAAACCTGCAATAAATCCCATTCCGTACTTTTTGAAAAACCTTTTCATTTGCGGTTTTTAAAAATATTTAAAATGGCTTTCTATCCATGTTCATTTGCTAAATGCGTTACAATATGTCAAAGAATGTGGCGGGACTTGTGCACCCGAAGTACTTTTATTAGGCAAGTTATTTCCTTTGTGTAGTACTTTGTAGTGCAAAGCTAATAGAAGGGAATTTGTATTCGGTTCGGTAAATTGTCAATTTGGATTTTCAAATTGTCCTTAGACCTGAAGGTACATTTGACACAACGGTAAGTGTGTTGGAAGCTTGCACCTATACGGAAGTAGCCGGAAACATGGATAAATTTTAAGTAGCGTTTGCGACCGCAGAGACCGCATGTCACGCGTTTAGTTGCATTATACTTCATGTAAGAATGGTTGTTTGGTGAGAAATACACCCAACGGGCTTTGTTCCGTCTCCATCAGGTGGTAATGTCTACGGTAAAATTTTTTGTTTTGCTCTTTGATGTAGGTTATAAATTCACCTTCGCCGTAGTTTACTTGGTTTTCGGTTTGCTCATATTCTTTGAGAAGCATTTGCCAATTGTAAATGGTTTTGCGACTGTAAATGCCGAGTTTTTTTAAATCGTCCCAGCTATTTTTTCCCTTTATTTCAATAATTTTTGCGAGTGTTGAAGTGCGTGTTTTTTCCTTCTTTTTTTTATTGTCTTTTATATCGTCAAAGCGACCCCCGTTCATGATTTTTACTTTTTCCTTCATTTGCATAAGACTATCTTCAGGGAACTCTAAAAGCTGGAACTGGTCGAACATGTTTAGAAACTTTTTGATGAGCAAATGGAGCAATTCTTTACTGAAACATTGGTTTTTTTCGGATTGAACCCAAAGGATAGTATCTTGTACGTTGCTCCAATCATTAGTTACTTTGTCTATCTGTAATGTATCTGTATCCAAAAAAAACTGATGCTTTTTACTTTGTTCTTTCACAATAAAGCGGTTACGCTTCTTTAGTTCCTGTATTGTCTTGATGTCGTACAGATTACTGAGAATGCGCATGTGCTGTAGTATGTTGCCAAGTTTTTTATGGAGGTCCATATCCAGAACTTTGCGCATTTCGTATTTATCGGTTTTGTCGCTCTCATCATCGGTGAGCATACCAGAAGGTAAATAATAGTCTACAAAAACAAATTCTTTAGGTCGATGTTTTGTCCAAACCCCGTAAGCATTGTAATACCTGCACTCTACACGCTCCAACATAAGCAAGTTTTGAGGTTCGCAGGTATATTCCATCAATTTGCACAAGAGGTTGTAAGAATGGTAACGCCTGTTATTTCTGGTACTGATTAGACCAGCCTTTTTAAGGTTCCTGTTAAACAGGTAGGACATAAGAGCGGTACGGCATTCTAATTCATAACGCAATATATTGTCTCCGTAATCTTGAAGTTGGTTGAGTCGTTTATGCGACAGTTCCAAAAAGTAGGGTAACCGGGCATCTTTGGAGGAATTCTGATCAAAGAACGTCTCAACTGCTTTGTTGATTTGCTGGCATCCAGTCGCCTGAAACTCTGTGCCTTTGTGATAAATCTTAAAATAGTACCGAGGATTGCGGAAGTCCATTGCTGTTTCGTAGCTATGGTACATTTTTTCACTGCTTTTTTTCAGGCGTATTTTTTTTTGAGCATCAAGGTAATACAGCGCATTTTCTTTGTTGGGGAACATTTGGTTATAGCAGATGTCAACCCGTGATATTTGTATGTCAGTTTTTTTGAGGTTGGTTTGTGTGCCCTGCGTGAGCTCAAGGACGATTTTATAAATAAGTGAGTTAATTATTCTATACCAAAAATCCGCACATAGTTCAATCATACTGGACCTGTTAACGGTATAGTATTTCGAGATAGGCGAGGGAATGACTTCACAGACATTATTGGCAAACAGAAATTTAGGTATAGAGAACTCAAATTTTGCAAGGTTTTCAGCCCTTACATGGGTTATCGTAATACCCATGGCACTACTTGGTAAATCAGCTTTTACAGCGTAGTTAAAGTAGAAAATTGTACCCAATTTTAGGTTAATCCATGCGTCATCGTAGTTAAGCGACTGTTGCTCGCTTTTGGGTATTTTCACTATTCCTTTGCCCTGTTTTTCAATGTCTGTTATTACGTCGTAAAGTTCCCTATACCTATCAATGTTGTGTATTTTATATACAATGGTATCCATACGGGTTATCAGTAATTTTTACCTCATCAAGTGGAATTGTTACAGTAATACCTGTCCACCACAGGTCTATAATGATATTGTTTTCTAACAAAGTGCAGGTTGTAACCTTGTCTTTTGTGAGCGGTCGAATAACATCGTAAATATTGTCGGTTACACCGACTGTTTTACGTTCCAACTTAAGCAAGAGCTCCAAATACTGATTTTTAACTTGGAAGAAAGCCCCGTTTACAAGTTGTTCACGGATGGGTAGATTATTGGTCGTATTCATCGTCATAGTTGAAATATGATAGTTTGATTTTTAATTGTATGACTTGACCAAGATGGTAGATTTCGGAAGCTGGAAGAATGCCGAGCGAAAGCATCCTAACTTGTTGGTCAAAACTCATTTTCCTTACATCAAGGTGCGAATTATTGGAAACGGGGAATGTGTATTTGTTGTCCATAACTGGTGGTATATCATTAAATTAATGTTTGGTTTTTTTAAATTGTTTTAAATGTTTTTATGTAGGCTTGAAATTTTCTTAGTTGGCGCATAATTATTATATGATTATTATCAAATAAGTCTAAATAACACTTTACATTGTTTTCAAGTGTGTAAAACCTATTAGTTCTATCACAGTTATAAAAAATATGTTGCTTGTGATTAAAATCAACAAGTCTTATTTCATGGAAGTACCGCAACATTTCTGTGCCTTTATTGCGAAATATTCGAATACCAAACTTTTTGTTTTCCATCATATGATACTTGCCGTGATGGGAAACTTGGAGTAAGTCGAGGTGATTGGCTATTTCTTCAAAAGTTTTTACCAGGTTGTAGTCGTTGTTTAATCTGATGTCCATTTTTTGTAGGTTTTTGACGTGAATAAATAAAATTTAATAACTAAATAAAGAGAATACCACCATAGTTTAACATAAATTGTATCTATAGTACGTTGTAAATCAATGTTTTTGATGCGCATGGTGTTCTATAATTTATATTATGATTGAGAGTAATTTTTTATTTAAAAAGTACTGATTATCTGTTATTTGTGATATTTTAGAGATAATTTGTATAATTGGTTTTGCGGGTAATATCTTTCGCACTTGACGAAAATTTTAACTTTGTTGGTTTTTTTGGCTTCTAACCCTCTGCAGTCGTGATTTTCAGCCGTATTTTTTTTTTCGTATGTGGGTAAAGATTACCCGCATTGTCTTGTGTTACATATAGACAATGCCCGCTTAATATCGGTTTTTTGTATTATACATATTTTGTAGGTCGTTTTTGTTCATGGAGCAAGGATACGGAGAGATTT
>CAILMA010000261.1 GCA_903835145.1 uncultured Bacteroidota bacterium | reverse complement strand
GCATAAAAAGATTTTTTGAAAGGGTATCAAAAATAACCGAACCCATACGAAAGGGGAGAAAATTTAAACGAAAACATAAGGCGAGAAAGAAATACTACATGACACAAAAGCCAGTATAAAACCCTTAAGTCAATGACATTGTCCTTACGGAGCAATATTTACCGATACCCCCGGCATAGTGGTCAACTATACATCAGCCGGAAATTACAATCCATACGTAGTAATAGACAGCAGTGGATGCCAGGTAGCAATACACACACCAGACTCCATACACATCTACGCCATACCCGCAATGACCGTTACCCACCCTGCCCCAAGTTGTGTGCCCGGCGTGCCACTTTCTGTAACCGGCGCAGACCACTACAGGTGGATACCGGACAGTATACTTAGTTGCGACACCTGCGGGACGACGATTGCCAACCCTTACGGAGGATTCACCTATTCGGTAACCGGCGTTAATATACATATGTGCCGCGATACGCTGACTACCTATGTGTTCGTGGACCCGAGACGAAATATAGTTATGGACGGCAAACACAATGTTTGCCCCGGGGAGTGCGACACTATAGCAGCAAGCGGCATTACAGGTAACTACGTGTGGACGGGGCCCGGACTCTCCTGCTCCATTTGTGAAGATGTAATAGCCTGCACACCGGCCTCGGCTGTTTATACGCTCGTGACCACAGATTCTTTTAATTGCAGTGATACCAACTTCTTCACGATAGACGTAAGACCAATACCTACCATATTTATAAGTCCCGAGCCGGCGGTAGCTTGTGTGAACGATAGTCTTAGCCTGCTGGCCCAGGGAGCTGCCACCTACGTCTGGCGACCGAATATCAATATCTCCTGCGACACCTGCGACCGGCCTTCGATACTTGGGGTTACCAATCTGGTGTATACTGTGATGGCTACCAGCATATATGGCTGTAAGAACACGAAAGAAATACCCCTAACCGTGCTGCAACATACAGATGCCGGAGCTGGCACCGATACCACTATTTGTTACGGGCAAAGTGTGCCGCTTTTTGCCTGGGGCGGCGGCGATGGTTACCAATGGGTAAACCCAGCAGGACTGAGCAGTGCAACGATAAGAAACCCAATAGCGAAACCAGACAGCACTACGATTTACGAAGTAATAATAAAAGAAAATGCATGTTTTAAGGATACAGCTTTTGTAAGAGTTGGCATTGAGTCTTTCCCACGGTTGGGTGTATCGCCGGGCGCAGCTATAATTGCCGGCAACCAGGTGCAGCTGAGAACGGGGATAGAAAACCATGTGCCTATAGCCAGCTACCGATGGACACCTGCGAATACACTAAGTTGTGATGACTGCCCAAACCCATTGGCTACACCTACTGCCAACACTACTTACAGCGTTACCGTTACTTCCGTTCATGGCTGTATTACGGATACCTTTGTAACGATAAATATGTTTTGCGATAGGAGTGAAGTGTTTATACCCAATACCTTTACACCCAATAATGACGGACTGAACGATGCGTTTTTTGTGAGCGGTAAGGGCCTGAACAGCATAGTAAGAATGAGCATTTATAACCGGTGGGGCCAGCTCGTATTTAAACTCGAGCATATAGCCCCCAATGACCCCAGCGCCGGATGGGATGGGACCTTTAAGGGCTCCACGTTACAGCCAGATGCCTTTATATATTTAATAGATGTAGAGTGTGAACTGGGAGCTGTCTACCACTTTCAGGGTGATATTTCCATTGTACGATAGCTGCCTGATGGGGTGTTGGTCTTAATCTGGACACCGCCGTATTGCCCATCGAAAAGTGGACAAATAAAGTTTTCCACAATGATTAAGCGAATCAAAAAGTAATGCTACTCAGTTTTTTATTCTGTACTTTTGCATTAATCCCTATCCTGAATTAGTATAAATAATTGATAACAATCCCGGGCCTGAGCAGGCACTTCATATAAAATGGCTAAAGTAATAGCAATTGCGAACCAAAAAGGTGGAGTTGGTAAAACCACCACCGCTATAAACCTTGCGGCAAGCCTTGCCGTACTGGAATACAAGACCCTACTTGTGGACGCTGACCCCCAGGCCAACAGCACCACCGGAAACGGATTTGACCTAAAAAATGTGCAACTCAGCCTTTACGATTGCATGGTGAATGACACCCCGGTAACACAGGTAATACTGGAAACGGAAACTCCGAATCTGGACTTGCTGCCGAGTCATCTGGACCTTGTAGGTGCTGAAATAGAACTTATAAACCACCCTAACAGGGAGCATGTAATGAGAAAAGCGCTGGAGCCGGTGCTAAATACGTATGATTTTATCGTTATAGACTGTTCGCCTTCGCTGGGCCTGATTACTGTTAACTCTCTTTCTGCCGCTAATAGCGTCATCATCCCCGTTCAGTGCGAGTACTTCGCCCTCGAGGGACTCGGCAAATTGCTCAACACCATCAAAATTGTACAGGCAAGGATAAACTCTGAGCTCAAGATTGAAGGTATTCTTATGACCATGTATGATGGCAGGCTCAGACTGAGCAATCAGGTGGTGGAAGAAATAAAGAATCACTTCAGCGAACTTGTTTTTAATACTATCCTGCACCGGAATACAAGACTTGGAGAAGCACCGAGTTTTGGGAAGCCAGTACTGCTTTATGATGCTGAAAGTACAGGGGCCGTGAATTACCTCAATCTGGCCAAGGAAATATTGCAGAAAAACAATATGACCAAGATCAAGAATCAGGAAAAGATGATTGAGAATTAAGGGCAGCAGACTAAAGCCAGACAATAAAAATTATAGATAATTATAATGTAAAAGAAGAGAAGGGAGCGGCGCGACGGAAATATCGATAGCAATACCTAATTTTTTGTTCGTTTGCCCGAGTTTAGCTTTTCCAATTTTTACGTTTTATTCTACCAATATAAGTATGTCGCAACCAACAAAGAAACAGGCACTGGGCAAGGGAATTCGCGCATTGCTGGATAACATTGAAGATGAAATAAACGCACCGAGGGAAGGTGTGCCAGCTGTGAACGGACAGAACAGCAGCATCAATGCTATTGCACGCATACCCGTGGACCTTGTGGAGGTGAACCCGAAGCAACCAAGGCACGACTTTAATGCTCAGGCACTTCAGGAACTTGCCGACAGCATAAAACTACACGACATTATACAACCTATAACGGTTGTAAAGACATCTCAAAATAAATACCAGCTTATCTCTGGTGAGCGCCGGTGGCGCGCATCGAAAATGGCAGGGCTAAAGGATATACCAGCTTATGTGCGCACAGCCGACGGGCAGGAAATGCTTGAAATGGCACTGCTTGAAAACCTGCAGCGCGAAAACCTTAATGCAATAGAAATAGCCATAAGTTATCGCCGCCTGATGGACGAGTGCGACCTCACCCAGGAGCAGGTATCGGACAGGATGAAGAAAGAGCGGAGCACGGTAGCCAACTACCTGCGCCTGCTGAAATTGCCACCTGATGTACAAAAGGCGGTGAGAGACGGAGCGCTGAGTATGGGCCATGCAAGGGCTATTATTGGCCTCGAACACATTGACCAACAACTGTATGTATTCCGGGAGACCATGCAACGCGGGCTTTCTGTGCGACAGGTGGAGCAGCTGGTGAAAGACATGGCAACCGAAAGGGCACCCAAGGAAACACCCGTAGCTGCCGCCAAACTACCGCAGGCTTACAAGAGAATTGAGGATGACATGGCCTCTGCGCTTTCCACCCGAGTAAAGCTCGACCGCAAGAAGAACGGCAAGGGTAGTATCCTTATTGAGTTTTATAACGACGAGGATCTGGAAAGAATAATGGCGAAGATGAATGTTTGAATTAGTACTTAGTAGTTAGTACTTAGTATTAAGTCTAAAGTAGAAAGTAGAAAGCTGTGGTTACGTATTAGTACGTATTTGTACGAAGTACTGGGTTAAAAGCACTGGGTCGAAAACAGTTTTTGATTCAATTGTCTCAACTAATCGCTAAGAACACCACGTACTCGACTAAATTGCTACCACCGATTTACTATGCACTAAATACCAAGGAACAATTACCGAAGACTTTCTACTCTCTACTTTTGACTTTATACTTTAGACTAAATACTTAATACTAAGTACTATATACTAACGACTAAGTACTAACGAGTACGTACTTGCAAAAACCGACAAAAAAAATGCTGGAAGAAAAATGGGAAAAAGAGGCTAAGGAACACCAGAAGGCATATAAGTATATGCTGGAGCGGGGTGACAAAAATAAAATGCTGGCGGCGATGCCCGAACTGCATGAGCAAGCCTTTGCCCAGATAGACTGCCTGCAGTGTGCCAATTGTTGTAAAAATCACTCTCCCAGGTTTAAGCAGCCAGACATAAAAAGGATAGCCAAAGCGCTCCGTATCAAAGAAGGTGATCTGGTGGCGCAATACCTTACACTTGATAAAGACGGAGACTACGTGAGCCGCCAAAGGCCATGTCCGTTTCTGGCGGAGGACAATACCTGCAATATATACGAAGACCGCCCCAGCGACTGCGCCCGCTATCCTTATACTGATGAAGATGTACTGCTCAAGCGCGTTGCGCTGACGCTGAAAAATGCTACCATCTGCCCCATAACCCACCAGGTACTTGAGGGGTTGCTGGCTATACAACCAGCGAAGACAGGTAAGGTTGCCCGCTGATAAAACGAGGGTTAACAACATTACCTCACCCACCTAAACACCAAAAGAACCAGCCGCCCGCAACTCAATACCTTTCCCGATGTGTTATTTCTGTGTTTTAGTTAAAAACGCCGCACTATTTTGGGGCAATGTCGTTACATTACCCTATTATTCAACTATATCTTTTACTTTCGCAGGTAAATTCGTCATGCATGAATATTCGTAATAAATATTGCCTGTTATGGATCGGCTATATTTGCCTTATTTCCTGCAACAATACCCCCTCGAGGAGCCACGGCCCAATAAAACTTGGCGATTCGGCCACGATTGTAACTGAAAAAGACCCTCAAAGGCTTCAGGATCTGGTGACAGACCTGAACCCTGTAATACCACCATCCAAGCCTGCTGCTGACACCCCTAAGCCTGCGGTGGCTGCACAGGCGGCCGCTGCTGATACAGCCAAAAAGACTGCTGCCGCACCGGCACAACCAGTTGCTGGACCATTACCTACCGGCCCCGGCCTGAAAGCAGAGTTTAAGGATGTAACTGTGATGATTCCTAACCTTAGTGCAAAACTGGCTGGCAACAGCAACCTGATGAATGCCAACGGAGCCGTATATACCTGGACCAGCGGAAACATTAGTGGAAATGTATTGCACACCACAGGGACGGTAACCAAGGTATCGCAACGGTACCAGAGTGTGGTGATTATGAAAACCAAGAACGGCAACTTGCCACTGGAAGAACTGAGTGAAACAACGCCATGGAAACCGCTGAACGGCGGCAACGGAGCCTACCCCCTCGCAGGGCTTAGTGAAAGTGAACTGGCGGTGCCGGATGCCGACGCAAGTGACATAAAGTCTGCCATTCAGAAATCTTGCAAGAGCCGCAGGCTGAACCACAAAAAAATGTTGGAATGGCTGAGCGCATCTGCGAATGTAAGAGCGGCCAACCAAAAACCATTGGTTGTGACGCTTCGCTCTGTAATGTGGAAAATTGACGGTAAGGATGCCAATGGCAAAATTTACTCCAAACAAATAAGGGTAGATGTGCCAATGTAATAAAAAACTATTCCTTAAATATAAACAGTCGCACGGATAAGCACCATGCGACTGTTTTTTTATTTGGGGCTTTCAGCCTTTCGATATACGTTGTTCAACACCTACGGCATTGGTGCTCTATTTCCGTTGACCGCCGGTTTCACCGGCGGCGATTCTTGTTGAAGCCTTTCAGGATTCTTCCCAAATAACTATTGTCACTTGAGTATATTATTGTTTTTTGATTGAAACAGTCTTTTACGTTTTTGAAAACCATGATTGTAACAATCCAATTTTAGGAAACCTTTTAGCGTTCATCATCGCAGATGCTACTCTACTTTCAACTGTTTAGTGCCTTATATTTTTTCTACTCTTTTTTGATGCCGGCCTCCTTCAAATGGTGTTGTGAGGAAGGTGTTGGTCATTGCTTCAGCCAGCTCAAGTGATACGAAACGTGCGGGTATGCACAGTACATTGGCATTGTTGTGCTGGCGGGAAAGGGCAGCCAGCTCCTCGTTCCAGCAAAGTGCTGCGCGGATGTCATGGTGTTTATTGGCAGTCATACACACCCCGTTACCACTGCCGCAAATAAGTATGCCGACTGCGGCTTCGCCCTGTTCCACCATGGTGGCTACCGGGTGTGCATAGTCAGGATAGTCCGTACTGGCGGTGCTGTAGGTGCCTTTGTCCACCACCTGCCAGCCTGCCGCTGTAAGCACTTTTTTTATTTGCTCTTTGTAATCATAACCGGCATGGTCTGACCCAATTACCAGCGGCAATGTTGCGTTAAAAGCAGTTTGCATATTAGTTATTGTTTTTAGCTTGTTTTTTTAATCTTGCTGTTACTGCCCTGCCGCTGATGAACACAGAAATCTCAAACAGGAAATACAACGGGAAGAACACCAGAAGACAACTAAACAGATCTGGCGGAGTTATGATCTCGGAGAGCAGGAACAGGATAAGAATGGCATACTTGCGTTTTTCGCGCATGAACTGCGGCGTAAGCACACCTATTCGGGAAAGGAAAAATACGATAATAGGCAACTCAAATACCAAGCCAAGTGCAAGTACAAGGTTGCTTATGGTATCGTAATAGTTATCTATTGTGATGATGTTTTTAAACTTGGGGCTGAGCTGGTAGCTGCCAAAAAAGTTGATGGTATATGGCGCAAGGATAAAATAAGCAAAGAGTACGCCTGTGAAAAACAACAGGGAACACCAGAAGACAATACCACGGGCATAGCGAATCTCCTCTGATTTAAGGGCGGGTTTTATGAATTTCCAAAGCTCCCAGAGTACATAGGGAAAAGAAATAATGAAACCCAGCATCATAGAAACCGACATACCCATCATGAATTGTCCGGTAACAGCAGTATTCTGAAATTCCATTTTTATTTCGCCAAGGCAAAAGGAGTCGTAGTGAAAAAACCTGCCGAGTGCGCAAAACCACTTATACGATATAAAATCGTTGTGGGCAGGGCCAAGGATAATCCGGTCAAAAATCCATTCCACTTTTATGAAAACGAGAATGGCCATTACCACTATAACTATGGCAGACCTGATGATGTGCCATCGCAGGGCTTCAATATGGTCAAGAAAACCCATTTCAGCATTGGGATTTGGGTTTGTTTTATCCAGCATTGATTTAAATACACTCACGATAATATATTGGCAGGGTGCAAAGGTAGGTTAATTGGCGTTGAATAAGGAGTGTTGGCAGGGTTGGTTTTCGCGCCTCAATTAAAAGATTACGAAACAACCGTGACTGGACGAATTATATCGTTCGGAACATTGTTGACAGTTGCTTTTACTTAGTAATATTGAAACTCCTGTTCTTTTATGTCCATAAGTTGCTGCTGACCGTCTTTGATCGAGTAAATAAGCTGGCGGGTTATGTTGCCATGGGTATCATATTGGTATTGGTTTATGGTGCATTGTTTTTCGTCGCGGGCTCCGTCAGGGCCGTAGTACATTTCTTCGAGATCGTTGCCCCATGCGTCATATTTATGCGTCACCCGTAGCACAGCCTTGCCATCCGCATCATACTCTGTGAGTTCTGTTATCCATCCGTTTTGGTCGGTCACCATTTTTTCTTTTGAGAGCAGTACGTTGTCTTTTGCATAGTGCAACAGTTCGGTTTTATTGCCGTGGGTATCGTAGCGGGCGACAGTTTTCCGCACTGCGCGGCTATTGAGGTCTTTGAGTTCGTAAGATATCTGCTCGCCCTTGGCATCGTATTCAAGCGCGGCTGTTTTCTGCAATCTACCATGTGCGTCATAAATCTGCTCTGCGACCTCGTTACCGCTACTGTCATATAAAAAGACCGATTTACGTGAGCTCAGGGAGTCTTTATCCTGCCATATTTCCTCTGTTTTATTGCCCTTGGTGTCATACTTCCAGCTTAGTCGTGGGAGTGGTTTTGTGTTGCCTGCCGAGTCCAGAAAGTCGCAACCTGTGAGTAGTTTTTGCTCGTTGTACCGATACACGCAGTTGGTTACCGTCTTTCCGTTGCGGTCATACTCCAGCTGGGTGAGCAGTTGTCCTGTAGCGCCGTAAGTATTTATACCGCTATCCACCATGACATTAGTAGTATCGCCGGGCTTCTGAAAGACCTGTATGTACCTGTATTTGACGCTTTTTACCGGACCAAGCAGGTGGTTTTCAGCAGCTGTCACCGGTATTTTTACAATGTTTACCTTCTCGAAAATTTTATTCTTACGGGGGTTAACCCATGCATTTTTATTGGCTTTCGGGGCTTCTTTCGGTTCATTGTTGTTGCACGAACAGGCAAGAAGCCAAAAGGCAGGAAGCAGGCAAGCTATTTTTGCGGTATTGTTCATTTTCTCCGTCGTCAGAATTTTCGGAAAATTAAGAAAAATTGGGGGGATGGGCGCTAACGGGCCAGCCGTGACTGCGAAAAGCACTAAAGCGCAGTTCGGCGTAGTCTCCGACTACGTCGCCGCGGAGGGCAGTCTCCTGACTGCCTAAGCTAATTATCAGGAAACGGACCATAGCTTTTCGATTCCGTCGAAACTGTAAACTTATTCTCTTGCCTTTTCACGCGTTCAATATTGTTTTCTATATTCGGGTAAACAAAATGAAATATGAGTACTGGCTACCAAATTGACGACCAATATGGCACATATTTTTTAACCCCAACAATTGTTGATTGGGTTGATGTTTTTACTCGAAAATTTTATCGTGACATCGTGATCAACAGCCTTGATTATTGCATAAAAGAAAAAGCTTTGGTACTCTATGGATACGTTATTATGAGCAACCATTTACACCTGATAATTCGGAGCCAAAATGGAACACTTTCCGATACCATTCGTGATTTCAAAAAATTTACTGCATCGTCGATATTAGAAGGAATAAGAAACGAGCCTGAAAGCAGAAGGGAATGGATGCTCCATAGGTTCAAATGGAACGCAGCTCAAAATCAACGAAGTAGTGAGCATCAGATGTGGACCCATGAAAATAAAGCCGAGCTGATATTTACTGAAAAATTCTACCAACAAAAGCTAAAATATATCCATGAAAACCCAGTAAGAGCCGGGTGGGTCGAGCGACCTGAAGAGTATGTCTATAGTAGTGCAAAGTCTTTAATGCTCAATATTCCTGGACGTTTGAAGCTGGGCGACTGAGCGTCAAGCAAGTTGCTGTAAACCTTTTCTGCGACCAAATCGTCGGATATTATGCATAATGATGGCGCTTCGGATACAGTCGGCAGTCAGGAGACTGCCATCCGTTGCGACGTAGTCAGAGACTACGCCGAACGACAATATATTGGGGGGATCTGAATGCGAAGCGAGAGCGAAAAGCACTAAAGCTCTACGCCAAGGCCGAGTACAAATTTGCCGTTTTTATTATAGTCGGTAACCGGGGCAAAGTGGTAGAAGTAACCAACGTTGAGAGTAAAGTAAAAGACATCCAGGTAATTGAGGCGGATGAGGTTATTGATGAGTGCTCCGGCCTCGTGGTAGGCATTGTCAGGCACCTGCAGGGCCACTTGCTCCTGCGCCTGCCGGTCTTGCAGCATACCATAAAGCATTCCGTATTGCAGGGCAATATTGGGAGCTGAGCTGAATTTATTACCACGGAATTTTACCTTGTAGAGTTTCCAGTCGAAATCATGGCGAAAGACGAACGACACAAACTGATCGGTGTAATAGTCATAGGGGAACATACTGATGATGCCGCCAAAGGAATAGTAAGAAAAATCGAGCCCCTTGCCCGAACTGTAGCGGTAACCCGGACCAGCGAAAAGCTTACCGAGGGGCAAGGTGCCATTGCTCCATGACTTACCGCCCTGCAGGAAGAATTGCTCATTGCCCAGCCTGTTGAGGTGCTTGTGCCATGCCAGCGCGGTAAGCGCTTGCGTGTAAGGGATATTAAGGCCGCCCGCATCTATGGCACCGGTTGTTACTTTGCCATACCAAATTGGGTACTTAGTGCCGCTGCTGTAGTAACGCCCATAGAATGGCGCTGTACGCTCTGCAAATGCATACCTGAAATTAAGTGATACTTCATTGGCTTTGTAACTATTTACCGGGCCGGCCGGAGTGCTGAAACTATAGGCATAGGCCGGAGTGATATCCTGTGAGCGGCCCGAAAGCTCCAGATTCCAGTATCCAAATTTCTTCTTTACCGAGACGTAGTATGTTGCTACTTTATCTACCCTGCGCAGAAGGTAGTAATTGAGGTAGTCGCGATCCAGCTCGTCGTTTATTTTCACTCGGCCAGGGTCGCCAAGGTCGTAGGAATAGCCGCCCTTAAATACGAACTCGTGGGTTTTATCGGCGTAAACTTCGGCGAACGCACCGTATTTCCAGTGGGTATCGCCAAAGCCATAACCAGCCCAGGCGCCGAGGGATAGCCACTTTATCCATTTTTCATTGGTTTGTACCCCAAGCCCCAATCTCATACCTTCGAAATAGTTGCCGCTCACCAGTCGTTTCAGGTCCAAATCGAATATCCCGACGGGCACCTTGCCCTCTGGCAGGCGGGAGAGGTAGCCCATAAAGTTATCGAAATGGTACTGCAGCCCTATGCTGTCTATTACTTTATAGGTGCGTGCCTCCCTCGCATCGAGCGGAATGGGGCGCAGATGCACCCACGCATCGTCTGTGCGCTCGTCGGCACCGGGGGTGAGGAGAATAGAATGGACTTTATCAAAATGAAACGATTTATCTTCTCTGAAGGTCGTAGAATCTATTAGAGAATTACCCTTCAGCAGGTAGGTGATGGGCATTTTATTAGATGTTAGGGTCCATTCTATAATGTAGTTGAGGTGGCGCGGAAACCAGCGGGTGATACTGTCTTCGGTCACCTGCTCATATTGCTGCTCTATGCGCACCCGCCGTTTCAGCATGGTGTCAATAGCAGAAGCGACGAGGCTTGAGATGGCAAAACCATCGGAGTGGATATAGATGCTGCCTTCAAGGTCGTTGGCATTAACCCCCCGGGGCTTGAAACTGAGGTGCCAAATGGTATCCTGACCCTGCAACAATTCGTCTTCAAGCCTGAATTTATAGTACTGGCTGTAGCCCCGGCTAAGGGGGTTATGATAATCCTTACCATTGAGTGTAATATAATCATTGTAGGAATGAAACGGCAGTACGTCTGTTACCAAGCCGGTAAACATTGATTTTTGCAGCCCTGAAAACCGGGAGCCGGTGACTTCCTCCTGCAATTGCTGTGGCTTTTTCCAGGTGCGGGTGCTATAGGTTTCTGACATCAACAAGTGCTGGTTTTCCAAAAACTTAAATACTTCCCTGCCCTGTTTGCTGGTATCTGACCGCAAGGAATCTGGCAATACCACATCTACAAGCATTTTATAGTACATCTTGCAGCGGTACCAGTCATATTTGTCGGGGTTATTGTGGTTTTTGTTGGCAATTGCCGCATCGAGAATGCGCTTTATCTTGTCTTTGTCCGGCCTTACCACTACTTCCCTGAGGGCGTTTTCACCTGCGCGCAGGAAAATCGTGTCTTTGGTAAGTGGCAGCAGACACTTCTGCGGCTCGTAGCCAATTGCTGATATTTCGATCCACGGCAGGGCACCTACCTCAACTACCGGTATCGTGAAACGGCCATCAAGGTCGGCAATAGTGCCGCGCCCGGTCTCAGCAAACTTTACGGTTACAAATGGCAGTGTGGCATGCGTGCGCTGGCTGCAAACGACGGCGCTGTTTTTTTGTTGCGCGAAGGCAAATACTTGGAGCAAAACCAGTAGCATAAATGATACCAAAAACCTATTCATACTATCAAATACAATTTATTTTTATTTGAAAACAAACATAAAGGTAGCAGAAACAACCAAATGAACGAACCAAATTGGTGGTTATTGCGCAACGAAAAAGAAATTATTCAAAAATTGGCAGTGATCAATCAGCAAAATATGTATGAAAATCAATAGGTTATACAGTTGCCTATTGTGAGAACGATAACTTTAGGAATTTCATCGCCCTTTTTTGTCTAATACAACTGTAATTTTGCAGCCGCAAGCTTCTGCACTACCGTACAAAATTACACTCAGTATCATGTTTGAACACGCATTAAACGGTTTCAGAATAGTTACCGGAAAGTTCAACGACATAAAAATTAAGGAACGCTTTTTGCAAGCAATGCCCTATTGGATAGCGTCAGTTATAACCGGATTAGTCGCTGTGGGCTATGCTCGCCTATTTGCATGGGCTGAAACGCTGTCGCTTGCTATTGCTCATAAATCAGGCTGGCTACTATTTATAATATCACCAGTTTGTTTTGTTACCTCGTGGTGGCTCGTAAAACAGTTCTCAAAAAATGCAAGAGGCAGTGGGATACCGCAGGTAATGGCTGCAATGGAGCTTGCAACGCCGAAGCATACAAGGCACATTGATTTGTTTTTGAGCCTCAAAACTATAGTCATTAAGATACTATCCAGCATTGTGATGGTGCTTGGCGGCGGCGCAATAGGCCGTGAAGGCCCCACCATTCAGATTGCAGGTAGTATTTTCTGGAAGGTGAATCAATGGATGCCCAAAAGCTGGCCAAGAATATCGCGTAAAAACATGATAATGACTGGTGCGGCGGCTGGCTTAGCGGCAGCGTTTAATACTCCACTCGGGGGTATTGTGTTTGCAGTGGAAGAGCTTGCAAAAACACACATCAGCAATTTCAAGACCGCGATTTTTACGTCTGTTATCATTGCCGGCCTTACAGCGCAAGGCATACTCGGTCCGTATTTGTATCTCGGGTACCCTATCGTGAATGGATTGAGTATTTACATATTTATCTATGTTATTGTTGTAGCTCTGTTAGCAGGTGTTATTGGCACTTATGCTTGTAAGGCTATAATAGCAATACTCAACTGGAAGGCTCAACCCAAAGTGAAACGCTTTGAACTACTTTATGTAATTGGCACATCTCTGGTTATTGCTACCATTGCTTGTTTTTTTAGTACCACAGTACTCGGGTCCGGCAAATCTGAAATGATGGAGTTACTTTTCACCGACCATAAATATGGCGGCTGGAAGCTTGCCATAGTGCGGGTAATTGGACCGGTGTTGTCGTTTACCACCGGTGCATCGGGTGGTATATTTGCTCCGGCCTTGAGTGCCGGGGCCGCCGTAGGCTCGCTTGTTGCGCAGCTATCAAGTTTGACGGAGTCGAATGCGAACCTGCTGATTCTTGCTGGTATGGTTGCTTTTCTTACGGGTGTCACCCGGTCACCGTTTACATCTGCAATATTAGTAATGGAGATGACGAACCGCCAGAATGTAACCTTCCACCTTATGCTGGCCGGCATTACAGCCAATTTAGTTGCAGCAATGATAGACAAACGCTCGCTCTACAGCCATCTGGAACACAACTACCTGATTGAGGTTTTTAAAGAGGAGGCTGCTGAATCTGATGTTCCGGAGGATTTATCATTAACTGATGACGATAAGATTGAAACTGAAGCCGACGAGCAATAAAAAACAGTGCGCCGGCTGCCCGGAAGGGCTCCATGCGCACTGTTTAATCACATACACCGAAAAAGCGCTGCTATTGCACGAGCGTTGCCTTTTACTTAAGGGCACCTCTAAAAACTAAAAGGACATAAAAAGT
>CAILMA010000260.1 GCA_903835145.1 uncultured Bacteroidota bacterium | reverse complement strand
GATTAAGAAAAGATTTATTTTTAAATCCGAATCCTTTTCCTGACATTTGCTGGTACTAATGATGGGTTAGTAAGTACAGTCCCTTCCCGACATACCAAGGGATTTCGGGAATTCTTTTTTTTGGGAAGGCACAAAAAAACACCGCTATCAGCGGTGCATTAATCAAAACTCTATTTTTCAAAATTATGGCCTTATTATGAGCCTTTGAGTGACAATATGGTTGCTTTCATGCTGGGCTTTATCAACAATGTAAAGCTCGTAAGTAAGCGTATCGCCCGTTGCATAATGCGAAGAATCCCTTGGTGTTGGCTGCGGATAAGGGAAGAAGTAACAAATACCTGTTAAGCCCTTTTTGGGGTCTTCTATCGCCGGATTTACAATAGGGAACAAACTCTTCACAAAACCAGCAGAATCAAAGCGACTGTCCTTCAAATAAACCCCTGAAAACGTATCGCTGGCATCGCTGCGCAAATCGCCGTCGCCGTCAGTAAACTTAAATACAATCATCAATGTATCCTTGTTCAGCAGGAACGAATCCTGAGGCTGCATTGCTATAAGCGAGATGTGCGGTATCTTTGAAACCGAATTTTTAGCGCACGAATAAAACAACGCCGAAAACACCAAAACAATTAAAAAATACCTTCTCATAGTTACCAAAGTTACTAAAAGTGATTAATAAAAACTTGTTAATACAACCAGAAAACATCTTAAACCTGCGTCCGGGTGACTTTGAACAATATTCCATTCAATTGTTTAATCACCAGTTCAACAATAATATTCTTTATCAGCAGTACTGTAACGCCATTAATATTCATCCTTCTTCAGTGCGCAGCATCAACCAAATTCCGTTTCTGCCAATATCCTTTTTCAAAACACATGAAGTGAAAACCGGTGACTGGCAGCAACCCGAATTACGCTTTGAAAGCAGCGGCACAACCGGCGAAACAACGTCAAAACACCTGATTAAAAACGCTACTCTTTACGACGATTCATTGTTCCATGGTTTCCATCAGTTTTATGGTGCGCCAGATCAATATGCCTTCCTGGCACTGCTACCTTCTTACTTAGAACGTAAAAATGCCTCATTAGTATATATGGCGCAGAAATTAATGGAAAAAAGTGGACACCCCGATAACGGATTTTATATTAACGAATGGGATGTGCTAAATGAAAAACTTAAGAAACTTATAGAAAGAAAAGAAAAAACAATACTTCTTGGCGTCACCTTCGCATTGCTTGATTTTGCGGCTGAGTACCCCACCCCGCTCGCCAATGTGATAGTAATGGAAACCGGAGGCATGAAGGGGCGGAGGGAAGAATGGACCCGCAAACAGGTTCATGACTACCTAAAACAACAATGGCAGCTCAGCGCTATACACTCAGAATATGGCATGACAGAGTTGCTGTCGCAGGCTTATGCCGCCAGCGATGGTGTTTATACCTGTGCAGATACTATGAAAGTCCTGATTCGCGACATTAATGACCCGTTTGATATTAGTGGGTCAGGCACAGGGTGCATAAACATTATAGACCTCGCTAATATTGACTCCTGCGCATTTATTGCCACTGAAGATATTGGTACAGTGCATGCTAACGGAACTTTTGAGATAGCTGGCAGGATGGACCATACTGCACTGAGAGGCTGCAGCCTGATGGCTGTATAACATCAACCCAAAATTATATAAAATTAAAGGCCACCCGATTCAGGCAGCCTTTACTATCTTCTATTTTACACTGTTGTCTACTTGCTTGCAGTTGCCTGATCGCCCGTAGTTTTTGCAGACATCGATTTGTATACTTTTTTCATCTCGTCGAGATTCGAGCTATGGAAAATGGCTAAAACCTGTTTTGAAAGTCCATCGCCATTTCTTGCTGCTGAAAGCCTCTTGCTGAATTCAAGTTCATGATCCTGATGCACAATGGTAAAATCATGCATTTCTACGGAATAGTGCCCTTTCCTGATGCTGATATCCATCCAGAAGTTTACGGTATACATATCCTCTTCCCGGGCCTTATTGTTGATACTGAAAGAATAAGTTCCCGCAGCTGTGGTACTGTGCTTGCCTGTTTTTTTAACCAAATCAGAACCAAATACGTTGGCAAAGAAATAAGCGCAATTAGATTCCAATTGCTCCTGCGTAATTTCGTCATAGGATTAGGTATTTACTTCACAAAGTCTAAGTTTTC
>CAILMA010000259.1 GCA_903835145.1 uncultured Bacteroidota bacterium | reverse complement strand
TGCAAAGATACCTTTGAAACTTATATTTTTTTCAGCAGGGTAAATAATTTCACTTATTGCATTGCTCCATAGTCAGGAGATAACGGTGATTTAAATGTTTGTACAGAAGATAAACTGCTTAAGCTTCATTTTTTCATCGTTCTTTAGACACCTATAGACGACGGTTAAAAAAGTAAAATCCCGCAATTGCGGGATTTTGTAAAATATAGTCAGGTAAAAATTATCATTTGTAGAAACCCGGGCAACGAGTCTTAATGTATTCTCTTGCGTTACCAAAAGCACGGAAATAAATTGTCATCGACAGATTAACATAGTAGTACCAGTCATTAGATTTGCTATCGCCTCTCTGGAATCCGTAATAAGGGTGGTTTTTATCCCATGTCGTAAGTGTGTTACCTCTGAAGGACATTGCTTTCGCAAGAGTGCCTTTGTAGGCTGCCAATGTGTCGAGGTCAACATAAGTTTTACTTACGTCATCAATGTAATCGGTATTTGTATAGCGGAAACCAACTTCAGTGGTAAGCATAAGCGTATTGCCAATAAAGAACTTAAAGCCGCCACCAAACGGGAAGGACATATTGATGTTGCTGTATGGCTTGCGGTCAGGATACATTGGCAGTCCTTCACCCTCTGTACTAAGTGGTTTCAGAAATACTTTGTTACCTGATGGATCTGTAGAAAATGGATTGAAATAGAAAGCAGCAATGCCCGCAAAGAAATACGGAGTTGCTTTCATTCTTAAAACTTCAATTGGTAAAAGATTAACTTCAAGGGCGCCGTGGAGCTCAAACAAATGCGTTGCAAAATCAAGGTTGCGAGCTTTGTCAATTGGAATGTTACTCAAACTGTCAGCACCAGAAAGGCTGGTATATGTAGCCCCAAAGCGTAAACCAACATGAGGACTCATGAAATATTTATAAATTATACCCCCCATAGGATGGTATCCGGTAGTGGGGAATAATTTCTGAGTCAGGTCGCCATAATAATTGGAAACCCCTACTGTAAGGCCTATTTCATGATGCTCTTGAGCGAAAATGCCCACCGGAGCAAGTAGTAAAAGCGATAGTAAAATTCGTTTCAACGTCGTAAATTTTAAGCAGTGGTAACCGAAAGGTAGTGACAAATTTCGGAATAATAAAACTAATTCCCAAACGAAAATTTAACATTGGCTATATTTTAGTTTACCTATATGTGTGTTGGCCATTTTTGACGGTGTTAATATTAAGCATAAGTATCTTATTTTTGCCGCTTCCAAATATAAAGATACGAGAATGAACCTGGTTGCAGAATTAAAAGAAAGAGGTTTGATACAGGAAGTGATGCCTGGCACGGAGGAGCAATTGTTAAAAGAAATGACTTCGGGTTACATCGGTTTTGACCCTACCGCCGATAGCCTGCATGTGGGCAGCATGATGCAGATAACGTTGCTTATGCGCTTGCAGAGGGCTGGTCATAAACCTTATGCACTTATTGGCGGAGCAACCGGAATGATAGGGGACCCCTCTGGTAAATCGCAGGAGCGCAATCTGCTTGATGCCGAAACAATCGACAAAAATTGTCGTGGCATTAGAAAACAATTGGAAAAATTTCTCGATTTTACAAGCGAAGCACCAAACGCTGCTGTCATGGTTAATAACTATGATTGGTTCAAAGAGTTTTCGTTTCTCGATTTCATAAGGGATGCGGGTAAACACATCACAGTCAATTACATGCTTGCCAAAGATTCTGTTCAGAAACGCCTGGAGACCGGCATGTCCTTCACCGAATTTACTTACCAGTTGATTCAGGGCTATGATTTCTTCCACCTCAATACGAACCACAACGTAAAGTTGCAAATGGGTGGTTCTGACCAGTGGGGCAATATAGTAACAGGCACCGAGTTAATTCGCAGAAAGGGCGGGTCAGATGCGTTTGCTTTGGTTAGTCCACTTATTACCAAGAGCGACGGCAGCAAGTTTGGAAAGTCTGAAGGCGGCAACATTTGGCTCGATGCAGAGCGAACTTCACCTTATCAGTTTTACCAGTATTGGCTTAAACTGACTGATGCGGATGCCGAAAAAATGGCATTGATTTTTTCCTTCAAGCCAATAGACGAAATTAAAGAGCTGCTCGAAGAACACCGCGCTGCTCCGCACCTGCGCAAAGCACAAAAAATGCTGGCTGAGGAGTTGACGATTCTTGCTCATAGTGAGGCGGATCTTGAATTTGCCAAGCAGGCATCTGAAATATTATTCAGTAATACCTCGGTAGATGCATTGAGGTCACTCAACGAAAAACAACTACTCGAAGTGATGGACGGTGTTCCGCAGGTTACAGGTGCTAACGATGCACTTGCTGAAGGTCTTGATATTGTTTCCTTCCTTGCCGATAGTGGTATACTGCCATCTAAAGGAGAAGCAAAGAAACTGTTACAAAACAATGGTGTAAGTGTAAACAAAGAAAAAGTAAGTCCTGATTTTAAATTGACGACTCAGCACTTGCTCAATGAAAAATATGTGCTCATTCAGCGCGGAAAATCTAATTATACGCTTGCGATTTTCAACTTAAGCTTGGGTTCATATTTTAACTCGGTTTCAAAAAAATGATGGTGGTTGAATAAATTATTTTATAATAATTTCTTCAACCACTTTTTCGTTGAAATATTCATTGATGGACTGTTTCAGTTGATCTTTTCCCAATTGTAACTCCATTTTCAAAGCAGCAATATCACTGTAAATAGTAAGTGTTTTATTGAACAAGTTTATGTTGCGTGTGTATTTGCTTATCGTTTTTCCAGCAATCTGCTCCCATTCC
>CAILMA010000258.1 GCA_903835145.1 uncultured Bacteroidota bacterium | reverse complement strand
TGACACGTACGACAACGTCGAGCTTCTCTCTGGATCCTAAGACTAGACCTTGAGGGCGAATGCTCTTGGACGGCAAACTCTGGAGTTGGAACTGACCTACCAGTTGATTATTTATCCTGTTTCTGGGCTGCCAATCAACTATGGCCTCTACCGCTTGGATCCCGACATTCTGCGCCGAATAGGCCAGTTTATCCTCTGGGATAAACTTTTTGTCTACAATGAGTAGAACGTTATCCTCACAAAATGCACGATAAATCGACTTAACAGAAAGAGGAAATCCGGCTTCTGTCGTCTTCGTAAATTTCCACTGCAACTTTGTGTCATACTTTTTCGTATACCCAACCAGATTTTTATCTATAAAATCGTTAAAGAAGAGCTCGTAGTTAGGCACCGCAAAGAGGAACTCCGGTTCGAGATCCTTATTGTCTGAGAATGTCGATTTCAGCTTTCTTTTGTAATCTTCGGGCGTAAGAATAGTCTGTAGACGGCAGTGCGCCCATATCTTCCCAAATCGTCCGTCGATATCTTCATGCGTATGACCCACCTGAAAAACAGATATGCATAAAAGAAAGCAAAACTCATTTAGTAACGATAGTAAAAACATGTACCGGAAGACGGGTTAACACAATCTCTTCAATCGGAGTCTTTGCGACAAGATATTCGCAAAGAGCGAGCACGCTCTTGTTGGCGTTCTCGGAGCCACCATCTATTTGCCAATAGACCTTCTTGGGGAAATGGCCTTTCTCATTTCGCCAAGCATCGAGTGCTAGAATGAACGAATGCATGTTCAAATTTGCATTTCCTACAACTGAATTCATACACAAAAAAAGATGTAGCTTCTTCCTTCCGTGATCGATGACCCCTTGAATTTTAATATCGAGCTGAGCAGACGATGTGTACTAGAGCGAAATAGATGTTAACTTTAGAACTCATCAATAGCTACAATGACTGTGCTATACCTGGCCTGATTCGTGAGGAAGTTTCGTATGATTTTGCGCCTTCCCATCAGTTATGCACGAAAATACTTCATCTGGATTGTCAACCGATTCCTTCCTCCGGTTGTAATACGAAAACCGCTCATTCATGTAGGTAATTCTGTGTAGCTCGTGTAGGTCCGTAACCATCTGTTTGAGGGCAGGATGCGTAAATTTTGTTCGTAGACCAGTAAGCGTCGCACACGTTTCACACTTTCCTGTCACCTAATGTAAATATTATTCATAAAAATATGCAATACATGATTATATGCAGATGTAGATATTGAAGTATATTACCTGCTTATATTCTCTCATTTTGACATGTGGAAATAAAAGCTCCCATATCTGATTCCACTGGGTAAAACCTAACGCAAATACGCATTCCTTTTTGTACTGGTTATACAACGCCATATATCTGGAGTGCTCGATATGGATTTCATTCGAATTCGGAATATGATCTCCACTGAAATGAAAGAATTCTTGAAACCATAAGTAGCATTCTGTTGTCGCGTCATTAGCACTTAGAATGGCAGCTCTGACCCTTTCCGTTGTTTCTTCCAATCCATTGTTATGGAGAGCTCTCTTCACTTCATCAATAGATTTAAAGGTGTGTGATTTATCCGAAAATGCTCTGGAAGAACTTTGAACACCTTGAAAAGCATTTAAAAGACTTATTAAAATATAGTAGTATTTTTGCAATTTTGAATCACAGCTTACGTACCCTCCTTCTTCTCTTTGGAAAGCGTTTCAAGCATGGTCAATGAAACATTGTGTGCTGTCGCCCAAGCAGAGCGACAGACAGAAATCTGCCCGTACGGTCCATTACTTAGCTTACAGTCATAAGTATAATTGCCCTTCTTGTCGGTTCCCACTATTGTCCTGTCGAAAATTGGTCGCAAAGCATCCTTCTGTTGAGCTAAAGAATTGTGTCCATTCTGGTGCACCTTAAATCTAACACCTTCAAGGATTTCGGCAGCAGGCTGATAATTTAATTGGCCTGGTAATTTAAATTGGTTAGGGTTAGTTAGGGTTAGGGTTAGGTTTAAATATCAGAAAGCTAAAGTATGTTCGCTTTGTTATACTTACCATCTGTTTTCAGTTGCCGCAAGCAAAAATTTCCACATTTACAAGGCTTTTCTACTGCGTACGGGATGCTTTTCTCTAAGGTGTTTCGAGCACCTCTTTTAAACGGATTCAAACAGAAGCTGTCCATTACGCCATCATCTTCGGGGGGTGGGGAAGCAATATCCTCAGGGTCAGGG